>NZ_JAACGC010000006.1:0-107933 GCF_029237385.1 Aeromonas sp. 1HA1 | reverse complement strand
CAGCCTATATCAACTATGTGCTGGAGCGGATTGGCGAGGCCGATACCCTGGAAAAGCTCGAAGCCCTGCTGCCATGGAACGTCCCGCTGGAGCCGATTGCAAAAAAAGTGGCGCAATACGGTAAAGGCAAGTAGGTCGATTTAACGGCGCTTACGATGAGGTGCGTACCCTGGCGGGTCGCACCCAGGCATCCACCGGCGAGATAGTGGCCATCATAGAAACCCTGCAGGCGCGCGCCAACCAGGCGAAAGAGGTGACAGGTCAAAGTTGTGACATGATCCGTCAGTGCGTGGTGCAGAGCGAGCAGACCAGCGATGGCATCCAGCAGATCGAAGAGGCGGTCGCCCAGATTGCCGACATGGCCATTCAGATTGCCAGTGCCTGTGGTGAGCAGGATGCGGTCTCCGATGAGCTGGGTCGCAACGTGGAGCGGATCAATGAATCTTCCAATGAAGTTGCCATCGGGGCCGATCACACCGCCCGCGCTTGTCTGGAGCTGAGCCAGCTGGCCGCCGGCCTGAAGCAGACCATAGGTCGCTTCCGTCTGGCTTGATGATATAAGGGCAGTGCCGGGTCGGCTCACGCTGAGCAGGCACTGTCCCCGTTGGATTGATAACAAAACCCGGCTCAGGCCGGGTTTTGTTATTTGGCAAAGACAGTACTGAAAAGGCCGGCGCCCAGTGTATAAACCCCTTTTTGTGGTTGATTGAGTCGTTGCAAAGGGGAGGGACTTGATATCGGTGGCAAGACACTTGCTGAGTGCATGTGTACATCAAGCTCCCGGCTGAGGGTATGGTTGGTGCCGGGCAGGATTGTTTTGCGGCTTTGCAGATAGATGGCTTTGCAATAGACATAAAAAAACCCGGCCTGGACCGGGTTCACTGTGCGTGCCTCTGCGAGGCGCTGGCTTATTTGGCCAGGGACTCAGGCAGGTTTTCACGGATCTTGCCGAGCATCTCTTTCAGGACGCGCGGGTTGGCAACCACTATGTTGCCGGAATTTTCGTAGTTGTGACCACCCACGAAGTCGGTGACGATGGCGCCGGACTCTTTGGCCAGCAGCTCACCGGCAGCGGTATCCCAGGGCTTGAGGCCGATTTCCCAGAAACCGTCGACGCGACCTGCAGCCACATAGGCCAGATCCAGCGCGGCAGAGCCGGAGCGACGGATGTCAGCACATTCGATGAACATGCTCTGGAACATCTTCAGGTACGGTTCTATGTGGTGCTTCTGTTTGAATGGGAAACCGGTGGCCAATACGGTGCCAGCCAGCTCTTTGGCCTTGCCGACACGGATGCGGTAGCCGTTCAGCTGGGCGCCGTTACCACGGGTCGCGGTAAACAGCTCGTCACGGATGGGATCGTAAACGACGGCCTGCTCGGTCTTGCCCTTGACGCGCAGGGCGATGGAGACAGCAAAGTGCGGAATGCCCTTGACGAGGTTGGTCGTGCCATCCAGTGGGTCAATGATCCATTGGTAGTCCGGATTGGTACCGGCAATCTCACCAGACTCTTCAGCTATGATGCTGTGTTCCGGGTAAGATTTTTTGATGGTGTGAATGATGGCCGCTTCGGCGTCACGGTCAACGTTGGTCACGAAGTCATTGCTGCCTTTCTGAATGGCCTCGATGTTTTCGGGCTGGGAGAAGGCTTTTACTACTACTTGACCGGCGTTGCGCGCAGCGCGCACGGCGATATTCAGCATCGGATGCATAGGTTCACCACTGGATGTTAAAGAACGGGGGATAAAAGGACGCGGTATAATAGCAGTCTTTTCGATAATGGCAACCGTTATACGCCTTCTCCCTGACCTTGGCGACTGCCAGATCTGACGGCTCCAATACAGACTCTTTTTGGTCTAATCTTATGGCGGTAGCCGAATAACAGGCTGCATTGAGCATAGGGACGTGGATCATGAATCTGTCATTAGTCAGTCAAAAACCGTCGGCAGCGACCACTCAAGGTCTGCTGGCTGCCTTGAGAGCATCAACCGGATATGGCGACTACTTCAACGAGGTGAGCATTGCCCAGCCATCACTGTGGCAGCCGGGTAAAGAAGAGGCGGCCATATTGCTGTTAGATGGCGATACACCCTGGCCCGAGTTTGCCTGGCAGCGCAGCGGCGAGACGTTCGGTTTGCCGGTATTACCGCTGTTGATGCGCGGCGGGGACGAGACCCTTACTATTCAGGGGCCGGATGTGCGGGATCCGCGTTTCTATTTTGTCTCCAATGGCATAGTGCTGGACGAATCCGAGCTGGCCGATCCCGCCTGTAGCAGAGTGCTATTGAGCAAGCTTGAGTCCTATTTTCCGCTGTTGTCCCGTCTCATCTTGTTGCGTCAGCGCCAACCCATGGGGCTGTATAGCTAGCGTTTCCTTTCCTGCTTTCGGCCTGTTAAAGCGGTGCAATATTTGTCATAACTGACCGTATTGTGCCGCTTTGCCATGCCGGAGCACGGGAAGATGTCCGCATGGGTCTACCCCGTAGTCTTTCACGATCTGGCATAAGCGCAGCAGTGGCCATCTCTGTGCCAATGTGTGGATCACAAGGAGTTCATGATGATTGATTTTTATACCGCAGCTACCCCCAATGGTTTCAAGGTGGCGATTGCCCTCGAAGAGCTGGGGCTGCCTTATCGGGTGATCTCGCTGGATTTGTCGGCGCTGGATCAGAAAAAGCCCGAGTTTTTGGCCATCAACCCCAACGGACGCATCCCGGCCATCGTCGATCGGGATAACGGTGACTTCGCCGTGTTCGAGTCCGGCGCCATCCTGCTCTATCTGGCTGAGAAGGCGGGCAAGTTGCTGCCGCAGGATCCCAAGCGTCGTTCCCTGGCCATCCAGTGGCTGATGTTCCAGATGGGCGGGGTGGGCCCCATGATGGGGCAGGCCAATGTCTTCTATCGCTACTTCCCGGAGAAGATCCCTGCCGCCATCGAGCGCTACCAGAAGGAGGGACGCCGCCTGTTCGAGGTGCTCGACAGTCACCTGGCGCAGCATGAATACCTGGCCGATGAGTACAGCATCGCCGACATCGCCACCTGGCCCTGGGTGCGCATTCATGACTGGAGTGGTATCTCCATCGAGGGTCTGCCGCATCTGCAAGCCTGGATGGTGCGCATGGCAGAGAAACCCGCCTGCCAGAAAGGGATTACTATACCGCCGCGCAACGAGACACCGGAGGATCTGATCAAGCAGGCACAGCGGATGGTAACGCGTTGATTTTTATTGCTGACGGGGCAATTTGCCCCGTTACATTAGAAAAACTTGGGAAAGCTGATTACAAAGATTCGTTCGTTTTTCGTGATCTGAATCACTAAGATCACGCCAAGCCAAGGGAGTGCCCTGCTCCCGGCCGGTGCGGGTTCTCCGCCTTGTATTTTCACCTTTGATTGACTCTTTTTTTGGATCCCCTCTGCAGGTTTCTGTCAGGGATGCGGCAGCTTTTTGATGATTTTCGGGACTGAGATATGTATCGGCACAGTTTTTACCCTCTGTTTTTTCTGACCATCCTGATGGTTGCGGTGGGCCAGATGACCCAGACCCTGTATGTGCCCTCCATTCCTATGATGGCGGGGGACTTCAACGTGGCCTCCGGCCAGTTGCAGGCGGTGATGGCCTGTTACCTCATTCCGTACGGGCTCTCCCAGTTTGTCTATGGTCCGCTGTCAGATCGCATCGGCCGTCGTCCGGTGTTGCTTATCGGCATGATGGTGTTTCTGGTGGGGACTCTGACCATTCAGCTGATCCCGAGCTTCAGCGCGCTGCTGGTGGGCAGCCTGATCCAGGGGATGGGGACGGGTGCCGGTGGTGCCATGAGCCGTACCGTGATGCGCGATCGCTACAGCGGCGCCGAATTGAACCGGGCCAACAGCCTGGTGAGCATGGGGGTGATCTTCTCCCCGTTGCTGGCGCCCGTACTGGGCGGCTGGTTGACCGAGCTGTTCAACTGGCGCGCCGGTTACTGGTTCCTGTTCGGCTTTGGTGCCGTGACCACCCTGGCACTGCTGGCCTGGTTTGGTGAAACCCTGCCGCAGGCTGCCCGGCAACAGCCGCTGCGAGTCGGCGCCGCCTACCGCCACGTACTGGGCAATCCGCGCTTTCAGGGTAACCTGCTCTGCCTGATGGCGACCTTTGCCGGTCTGGCAGTGTTTGAAGCGGCGGCCGGCGTGCTGCTCGGCGATGTGCTCAAGCTGAGTGCCCGCACCGTGAGCGTTCTGTTCGTGTTGCCGCTGCCCGGCTACCTGTTCGGCGCCTGGCTCTCCGCCAAGCTGAGCTTTCGCCTGAGTCAGGGCAAGCTGATGCGTCTGGGCATCGTCTTCCTGGCGCTGGGGTCGCTGATCATTCTGCTGCCTGGCTTGTTTGGCGTGGTAAGTGCGGCTTCTTTGGTAGGCGGCGCGGCCGTCTACTTCATCGGTAGCGGCATCCTCTATCCGACCGCCACCTCCTGCGCCATCGAGCCCTTCCCGGGACAGGCAGGAACAGCCGGCGCGATCCTGGGTGGCATGCAGAACCTGGGGGCGGGGATAGTCACCCTGCTGGCAGCCGGCTTCCCGATGGAAGGGCAGGTGACCCTGGGGGTTATCATGACGCTCATGGTCCTGCTGGTGGCCCTGAGCTTTGCCTGGCTACGCCACCACGGCTCGCCTCACGAGCAGATGGCCGTCTGATCGTCTTCTGTCACAATGACAAGCCTGCCCTCGTCGGCGGGCTTTTTATTGGCTCGATAGCCGGTGCCGCGTGGGCATCGACCGGGGGGAATCTGAGCAGACAAGAATGCGCTGCGCCTTGGTAAACGGCAGGCAAAGAAAAAGCCCGTCATCTGGATGACGGGCTTTTTGCTGTTGGTACCCCGGAGATGCCGTTGCCGGTTTGGGCCCTTGAACCGTAGGTTCAAGGCGGGAATCGAATCTGACCGCAGGCTTCTCGGTCGTGCCGAGCATGCGCAATAGCCAGAAGGCCGATCCCCTGGTGGGTATGATTATCGGCTCGGGGACTTGAACCGGCTGACAAACATCCCAGGGAATTTTAAAACGGTACGCGATTAGGGCTGCAGGCCCTCGCCGCTGGATTCGCCATACTGTCCGTGCTCGATCAAGGCCGCTTCTATGGTGCGTTGCAGCATCTTGATCCGCTTGTCCATGGTCTCAGAGTATTGGTGATTCTTCTCTTTTTCAAGGCAGAGCTCATGGCAAAAATTGAGCGCGGCCATCACCGCCAGCTGTTCATTGCTGGAGACCTTTGAGCGTTGACGCAGCTCGATGAGTTTGTCAGTCAGCTGGTCGGCGGCCTGGCGCAGGGCATCCTGCTGTCCCAAGGGACAGGATACCTTGTAGGGACGTCCCAAAATGACGATTTCTACGGCCTCTGTGCTCATGCCTTCCTCAATACGGCGGTGCTGATTTCCGCCTTTATCCACGTGGACAACTGGGCGGGACTATATAGCGCAGATGCAGAAGTTTCAAGGCCTTGCTGGCTCTGGAAGGGGGAGAATGCTAGGATCCTGACCATTAATTTTGCATATTTGCCTGAACTTTGAGCGGATCTTCGATGAGCAAAACGAACCCCCTGAAATACACGGCCGTGGCCGACCTGATGGAACAGCATGAGCTGATGGCAACGGCGGTGGAGGCCCATGGCGTGATCTGTGGTCTCGTCTGCGGTGGCGTGGCACTGGATGACAAGAGCTGGCTGCCGCCCTTCAACGATCTGGTCAACGACGGTTTCGGCTTGCCGGCCCCGGTGCGCCAGGTGATGACAGATCTCTATCACGAGATAGTCGAGAGCCTGATGGCCCAGAAGGGCGTCGAGCTGCTGCTGCCAAGCGATGAGGCGCCGCTCGATGAGCGCATCGACTCGCTGGTGGACTGGTCACAGGCATTTCTGGCCGGGTTTGGCGTGGTGCAGCAGGAGCTTTCCAGGGCGTCCGAAGAGTTGCAGGAGATGATCCAGGACATCGCCAGCATCACCCAGGTCTCTGCCGAGTTCGATCAGGAGGATGACGAAAACGAAGCCTCCTTCCTGGTGCTCTACGAGCATGTACGGCTGGGGGTGATGATGACCTTCGAGGAGTTTGGCAAGCGTCCCGATACCCCGATCGCGCCGCCGACCTTGCACTGATGGCCCTTGCGACAGAAACAGCATAATACAACGCAGAGCGCCCTGGTGGCGCTCTGCTTTTATCCGGCCTGATGGAGATAAGCCGGGCATTTTTTCAACCAGATCATGGTCGTGACGCCGTTTTTTGCCCGTGGCTTCGCATCCCGGCCCCCCGCTTTGTGATAGCATGGGGCCACGTTTCCAGCTTCTTCCTCTCATCTCATGTCTCAATCTGATCTGGTTCATGTCGACGTGGCTATCGTCGGCGGTGGAATGAGTGGCGCCGTGCTGGCGCTCTCTCTTGCCGCGTTGCGAGGTGCCGACGGCGAGCCCCTGCAGATCCTGCTGCTGGAGGCGAGCGCCCCCGAGCTCAATGCCCATCCCGGCTTCGATGCCCGCGCCATCGCGCTCTCTGCGGGCACCTGTGATGCGCTGGCCCGTCACGGCCTCTGGCCTCGCTTCGCCCCCCACTGCACCCCCATCACCCAGATCCATGTCTCGGATCGGGGCCATTGTGGCCAGGCCAGGTTGTCGGCGGCGGAATATGGACTGCCTGCGCTCGGCCAGGTGATCGAGCTGTCGGCGGCCGGCATCACACTGCAACAGGGAATGGCGACCTGTCCTCACATCCATATGCGGTGCCCGGCCCAACTCTCGACCATTGAGCCGCTTGAGGAGGGCGTGACCCTGGTGCTGGCCAGTGGCGAGCGTTACCAGACCCGGCTGCTGGTGGCGGCGGATGGCGGTCACTCCTTCGTGCGTCAGCACTTCAAGCTGCCGGTCACTCGTCACGACTTTGAGCAAAGTGCCATCATCGCCACGGTCAAGACTGCCGAGGATCCTGCCGGGCGGGCGTTCGAACGTTTCACCCAAGGGGGGCCGCTGGCTTTGCTACCGATGCAGGATGGGCTCTCTTCCCTGGTGTGGAGCGTCGGGCGGGATCAGACGGATGACCTGATGGAACTGGATGACACCGCCTTTCTCGCCCGGTTGCAGCAGGCGTTTGGCTGGCGGCTCGGCCGTTTCGAGCGATGCGGCCAGCGTCACGTCTATCCGCTGGTGCAGACGGCCACCGACTATCCGTTGGCTCAGCGCACCGTGCTGGTGGGCAATGCCGCTCACCTGCTGCACCCCATCGCAGGGCAAGGCTTCAACCTCGGCATGCGCGATCTTGACCTGCTTGCTCAGGCGGTTGCTGGCGCGCTCGCGGTGGGGGAGGACATCGGCAGCTTTGCTGTGCTCAACGGTTACTGGCAGCAGCGTAAGGAGGATCAGGCCCGCACCATCTGGCTCACCTCCTCGCTGGCCCAGCTCTTCTCCAATGGCCACGATCCGTTGGTGGTGGGCCGCAACCTGGCGCTCTCCCTGATGGGGCGGCTGGCTTGCCTCAAGGCGCCGCTGGCCTCCCGTACCCTGGGGTTTGTGGCTGACGTGTGCCGTAGTAAATGAGGTGCGTTGCCCAGCAGCGGTCAAACGCGAATTGAAAGGGCTGATGCCAACGGGCGTCCCCTGCTGACCCGACGGTCAGCCACGAAAGGAACAGATGATGCAGATGCAAAACGTGGATGTGGTGATTGTGGGGGGCGGCATGGTGGGCCTGGGGCTCGCCGCCGCACTCAAGCAGAGTGGTCTCAAGATCGCCATCGTGGAGGGGCAGTTGCCCGATCCTGCGCTTGGTGACGCGCCGGACAACCGCGTCAGTGCCCTGAGTCTGGCCAGTCAGCGCATCTTGCAGCAGGTTGGCGCCTGGGCCGGGATCGAGTCGCGCCGCCTGCAGCTCTACGAGAAGATGCAGGTGTGGGAGCAAGACAGCTTCGGCCAGATTGGCTTTGATGCCGCCGGTCTGCGCCAGGCGGCGCTCGGTCACATCGTCGAGAATCGGGTCATTCAGCTGGCGTTGCTGGAGGCGATTCTCGATGACAGGAACGGGGGGGCGAGCAACATCAGTCTGCTGAGCCCAGCCCGAGCCGCCAGCCTGCAAAGTGGTGAGGCGGGTTCGCTCCTGCTGCTGGACGATGGCCGCGCCCTGTCGGCCAAGTTGGTGGTGGCCGCCGATGGCGCCCACTCCTGGGTGCGCCGGCAGGCGGATATTCCGCTCACCAGCTGGGATTACGGTCATCACGCCCTGGTGGCGACGGTGCGCTGTGCCGAGCCCCACGAGGCGGTGGCCCGCCAGATCTTCACCCCCGATGGTCCACTCGCCTTCCTGCCCCTGTGGCAACCCGATCTCTGCTCCATCGTCTGGTCTGTGCCCGCCACGCGGGCCGAGGCGCTGTGTGCCTGCGATGACGAACAGTTCAACCGCCAGCTCACCACCGCCTTCGATGGCCGGCTGGGGTTGTGCAAGGTGGAAGGGGCGCGCAGTGCCATCCCGCTCACCGCCCGCTATGCCCGTGATTTCGCTCGCGAGCGGTTGGTGCTGGTGGGGGATGCGGCTCACACCATACATCCGCTGGCGGGGCAGGGGGTCAACCTGGGCCTGCTGGATGCGGCAGCGCTGGCGGAGCAGATTGTGCACACTCATCGTGTCGGTGGGGATATAGGCCTGCTGGCCAACCTGCGCAGCTACGAGCGCTGGCGCAAGAGCGAGGCGGCCCGCATGCTGGCGGCGATGGAAGGGCTCAAGCGGCTGTTCAGCGGGGCCAACCCCCTCAAGAAGCTGGTGCGCGGGGTGGGATTGTGTGCTTTCGACGCACTGGCGCCACTCAAACAAGGGGTGATCCGGGCTGCCATGGGGCTCGATGGCGAACTGCCCATCCTGGCCAAGGGTGAAAAAATCTAATACTACTCAGGTTTTTTTACAACAAAACTAATCTGACGAGGCTGATGACCCATTTTGGGCATCAGCCTTTAATCTGGGTGGCGGGCGAAACGTTTTTCTGTAAATTGTGACGAAACGGTAAAAATCAAAATTTAATCTCGTGTGAGTCGCTTTTTTACTGTTTTTATCACTGTTTTTACCTTAGTGTCTGGGGTCTGTTTACTGGCAGTGGATTAGTTTTTTTTGAGCGGCCAGCTCGCCCGCTTGTCATATAATCCGCTGCGTTCAAGGAATCACTCTTGCCCTGCGGGGCTGGAACGAGCACAGACTCCGACCGTCTCTTCTCTTTTTCTGTTGCACAGACGATGGCATGTTCTGTTGGCTGTCAGGGGAGGGCGGATTGCGAGTGTTGTCGCGAACGCTTAAGGAAACACAGCGATGATCCAGACTACAGTATTGCATCCCAAGCACCTGGAAGCCGGCGCCAAAATGGTGGACTTCCACGGTTGGGAAATGCCCATCAACTACGGCTCCCAGCTGGAAGAGCACCACGCGGTGCGCACCGATGCCGGCATGTTCGACGTCTCCCACATGACCATAGTCGACTTGACTGGCGAGCGGGTCAAAGCCTTCCTGCAACACCTGCTGGCCAATGACGTGGCCAAACTCACAGTCTCCGGCAAGGCCCTCTACAGCGGCATGCTCAACCCCGATGGCGGCGTCATCGATGACCTCATTACCTACTATCTGACCGATACCTTCTATCGCCTGGTGGTGAACTCGGCTACCCGCGAGAAGGATCTGGCCTGGATCCGTCACCACGCCATCGATTTTGCCGTGAGCGTGACCGAACGTCCCGAACTCGCCATGATCGCGGTGCAGGGCCCCAACGCCAAGGCCAAGGCGGCCAAGGTGTTTACCCATGAGCAGAACGCGGCAGTGGAAGGGATGAAACCCTTCTTCGGCGTGCAGGCAGGGGATCTCTTCATCGCCACCACGGGTTACACAGGTGAAGACGGTTACGAAATCGTGGTGCCGGGATCCCGAGCATGCGAGCTGTGGCAGGCGCTGCTGGACAACGGCGTGGCCCCTTGCGGGCTGGGCGCGCGGGATACCCTGCGCCTCGAAGCCGGCATGAACCTCTACAGCCAGGACATGGACGAGAGTATCAGCCCACTCGCCGCCAACATGGCCTGGACGCTGGCCTTCGAGCCAGCCTCCCGCCAGTTTATTGGTCGCGCCGTGCTGGAAGCACAGAAGGCGGCGGGCACCCAGCCCAAGCAGGTTGGTCTGGTGATGGAAGAGAAGGGGGTGCTGCGTGCCGGCATGCCGGTCACCTTCACCACCGCCAGCGGTGAGAAGCGGGAAGGTGTGATCACCTCAGGCTCGTTCTCGCCGACCCTGGGCTACAGCATCGCCCTGGCTCGGGTGCCCCGGGATATCGGTGAAGAGGCCCAGGTAGAGATCCGCAAGAAACTGGTCACTGTGAAGGTCACCAAGCCCGCTTTCGTGCGCAACGGCCAGAAGCTGGTGTAACAACCCCATTGCGGCGAAGGGGCAGCCCTTCGCCAGTACCCCTTGTACGCGGTCCAGGTACAAGTGATCCAAGTGAATAAGAAGGAAGCACAAATGAGCCATATCCCGAGCGAACTGAAATATGCCACCTCCCACGAGTGGATCCGTGTTGAAGCCAACGGCGAGGCCGTGGTCGGTATCACCGAGCACGCCCAGGATCTGCTGGGAGACATGGTGTTTATCGACCTGCCGGAAGTGGGCAAGCAAATTGGCGCCGGTGATGACTGCGCCGTGGCCGAGTCGGTCAAGGCCGCCTCTGACATCTACAGCCCGGTGAGCGGTGAGATAGTTGCCATCAACGAAGAGCTGGAAGGCAGCCCGGAGCTGGTCAACTCAGACCCCTACGGCGCTGGCTGGCTGTTCCGCATCAAGCTGGACGATGCGGGCGAGCTCGCCAACCTGCTGGATGCGGAAGGCTACCAGAACGTGGTGGACGAAGAGTAATGCCCCCGGGCCCTGCCACACAGCAGGGCCCGTTTGTATGACCGCCAGCCGGGCACGCGCCCTCTGGTAGAAGGGTGACGTCGCCTGCGCCTGCCGTTTGCCAACCTGGCCTTGCCACGGGGCAAGCAGGCCGGTACGCAACAAGGCGATCCCCTGTCGATGCTGGTGCCGCACTCTGCCTGCGGGACCCAGAACATGAGTGGAGCTGGTATCTGCCGGCTATCAGGAACATCAGGTCTTGGTTATCAGGACTTAAAACCAGGAATAGGGAAATGACCCAGTCACTGTTTGAACTCGAGCAAAAAACCAATTTCATCCGTCGCCACATAGGCTCGGGTGAGGAAGAAGTGCGCGCCCTGTTGGCCATCGTTGGCGCAGAGAGCCTGGACGATCTGATTGAACAGACGGTCCCCGCCGCCATTCGCCGGCCGGGCCCGCTCGGTATCGGCGCCTCCATGACGGAAGTGGAGGCGCTGGCCAAGCTCAAGGGCTACGCCGCTCAGAACAAGATCGCCAAGAGCTACATCGGCATGGGCTATCACGACACCCATGTGCCCCACGTCATCCTGCGCAACGTGCTGGAGAACCCGGGCTGGTATACCGCCTACACCCCGTACCAGCCCGAGCTGGCCCAGGGGCGTCTCGAAGCCCTGCTCAACTTCCAGCAGCTGACGCTGGATCTCACCGGCATGGATCTCGCCAGCGCTTCCCTGCTGGATGAAGCCACCGCTGCCGCCGAAGCCATGGCGCTGGCCAAGCGCATGGCCAAGTCCAAATCCAACCTCTTCTTCGTGGCTGACGATGTGCACCCGCAGGTGATCGACGTGGTCAAGGAGCGCGCGGTTCACTTCGGTTTTGACGTGGCGGTCGGCGCCGCGAGCGATGCGGTGAGCGAAGAGGTGTTTGGTGCCCTGTTCCAGTACCCCACCACTACCGGTGAGGTGAAAGATCTGCGGGCCCTGATTGCTGCGGTACAGGCCCAGAAAGGGCTGGCCTGCGTCAGCGCCGATCTGCTCTCCCTGCTGCTGCTCAAATCCCCGGGCGAGCTGGGTGCCGACGTGGTGTTGGGCACCGCCCAGCGTTTCGGCGTGCCCATGGGTTACGGTGGCCCCCACGCCGCCTTCTTCGCCACCCGCGATGCCTACAAGCGCTCCATGCCGGGCCGCATCATCGGTGTCTCCAGGGACGCCCGTGGCAAGAGTGCCCTGCGCATGGCGATGCAGACCCGCGAGCAACATATCCGCCGTGAGAAGGCCAACTCCAACATTTGTACCGCACAGGTGCTGTTGGCCAACATGGCGAGTTTCTACGCCGTCTACCACGGCCCGGTGGGGCTGAAAACCATCGCCTCCCGCGTTCACCGTCTCACCACCATTCTGGCGCTGGGTCTCAAAGCCAAGGGCGTGGCCCTCAGGCACGCCAGCTGGTTCGATACCCTCACAGTGCTGACAGCAGATAAAGCCGCGCTCATTGCCAAAGCCGAAGGGCTGGGCATCAACCTGCGTGCCGATCTCGATGGCGCCGTGGGGGTGTCGCTCTCTGAAACCACCACCCGCGCCGATGTGGCCGAGCTGTTTGATCTCTTCCTCGGTCAAGGCCACGGCCTGGACGTGGAGGTGCTCGACAAGGCGGCCCAGACCCATCACGGCATCCCGCAGGATCTGCTGCGCACCGATGCCGTGTTGACCCACGAGGTGTTCAACAAGTACCACTCCGAGACCGAGATGCTGCGCTACATCCACCGTCTCGAAGCCAAAGATCTGGCCCTCAACTACGCCATGATTTCGCTGGGTTCCTGCACCATGAAGCTCAACGCCACCGCCGAGATGATCCCGGTGACCTGGCCCGAGTTTGGCAAGTTGCACCCGTTTGCGCCGCTGGCCCAGGCCAAGGGCTACCAGCTGCTGCTGGCCGACCTCGAAGACTGGCTGGTGAAGGTGACCGGTTACGATGCGGTCTGCATGCAGCCGAACTCAGGTGCTCAGGGTGAGTACGCGGGCTTGCTCGCCATCAAGAAGTACCACGAGTCCCGTGGCGATGGTCATCGCGACATCTGCCTCATTCCGGCCTCTGCCCACGGCACCAACCCGGCCTCCGCCCAGATGGCGGGGCTGCGGGTCATCGTCACGGCCTGCGACAAGTTCGGCAACGTGGATCTCGACGACCTGCGCGCCAAGGCCGCTGAGGCGGGGGATCAGCTCTCCTGCCTGATGGTGACCTATCCCTCCACCCACGGGGTGTATGAGGAGACCATCAAGGAGGTGTGCGACATCGTTCACCAGCACGGTGGTCAGGTCTATCTCGACGGCGCCAACATGAATGCCCAGGTGGGCCTCACTGCCCCGGGCTTTATCGGGGCGGACGTCTCTCACCTCAACCTGCACAAGACCTTCGCCATTCCCCATGGCGGCGGTGGCCCGGGCATGGGCCCCATCGGCGTGAAGAAACACTTGGCACCGTTTGTGGCCGGTCACGCCGTGGTCAAGACCAACAAGGAGAGCCGTAACAACGGCGCCGTGTCGGCGGCGCCGTTCGGCTCGGCCAGCATATTGCCCATCAGCTGGATGTATATCGCCATGCTGGGGGATGCAGGGCTCAAAAAATCCACTCAGGTGGCCATCCTCAACGCCAACTACCTGGCCAAGAAGCTGGGTGAATCCTTCCCCGTGCTCTACTCCGGGCGCAACAACCGCGTGGCCCATGAGTGCATCCTGGATATCCGCCCGCTCAAAGAGGCCTGTGGCATCAGCGAGATGGACGTGGCCAAGCGGCTGATGGACTATGGCTTCCATGCGCCGACCATGAGCTTCCCGGTGGCGGGCACCCTGATGGTCGAGCCGACGGAATCCGAATCCAAGCGCGAGCTGGATCGCTTCATCGAGGCGATGACTGCCATCCGTGCCGAGATTGCCAAGGTGCAGGATGGTCACTGGAGCTTGGCCGACAACCCGCTGGTCAACGCGCCCCATACCCAGGATGACGTGATGGACAGCGAGTGGAACCGGGGTTACAGCCGCGCCGAGGCGGTCTTCCCGACCGACGCCGTGCGGGCCAGCAAGCTGTGGCCGTCGGTGAACCGTATTGACGACGTCTACGGCGATCGCAACCTGTTCTGCGCCTGTATCCCGACTGAGGATTACGCCAAGTAAGGGCGCGTGATCACGACCATTTAAGTTAGAAATGAAAGAGGCCCTGCAATCGCAGGGCCTCTTTCATTTCTACTGTAGTGCTATTGAATGCTCATCTTGGTTAACGGCGTCTGCGTCTACAGGTGATGTCAATTTGAGAGCGGAGGCCTCAGCCAACTTGGCAGCGGTACGCCCTATGGCGCTGACCATACTGAGCTCGGAGCCAAGCAAAAAAGGTGGGCGTCGGGCGCAAGCAAAAGATGGTGGCAATGAGCAGCAGCTATCTGGAACTGGTGATCCTGAGTGGCTTTAACGGAGTGAATAAAAGTGAGCCGTCATGCGTTTGCCCTGGCCTAACAGGGTGTCCGGACTTGGTTGATCATTGCGTCAATGAACGATAAATTAATCACATATTGAAGATGTGATGGGTTTGCGTGTTAATGAATGTATGTAAAAGTTACCTTGCTGTGCTTTTATGGTTGCCGTAGCGGCAGTAGGGATGACTTCATTTGTAGAAAAGTTTAAGTTTAAGTTAAATGTAATTTTTTGATGAGTCTCGTTCATTGTTTCGGTGGTTATCTCTTGATGGTGGAGTGAGAGATGTCGTTAAAACAACAATGTGCAAGGAGTACAAGGTTTATAGTGGGTTTCTGCCGGAGGGAGCGTTAATTACAACTTTATATTCGGGTGAGTCTTGTTTGTGGCGTGTAACCTTCTGGGGGGATGAAAAATATTTCACATGGAAGAACACTCTTTGTATAAACAATATATATAATTAACTTGTCCATTTTTAAATCATGGTGATTAATAATGATAGCTTTAAACACTAAAAGATGCATTGGTTTATTTTTAACGTTGATTTCATTACTTTTTATATCAGGTTGTAGTGGAGGTTCAAATAGTTCTGATAGGCCTACTGATATACCTCCGGATATATCGGTAGTGCGTTTGCAGATCACCCCCGCCGTTTCCTATCTGCCGGTAGATCTACATAAGTCCCTCAAGGCTGAAGCCATCCTTGAAGATGGCAGGGTACTGGACGTCACCGCTGATCCCGCAGTCCAGTGGAGTAGTAGCGACCCAGACGTAGCCACCGTCGACCAGGGCATTGTCACCGGCCTTGCGGTTGGCACCGTCAACATCACTGCATCCGGTGAGGCCAATGGCCAGTCGTTCAGCGAAAAGGTTGAGGTGATCATCACCAATAGAATCGTGACTGATCTACAGATCACCCCCAAAGAATACGCTTTGCCGATAGGGCTACAGACGAACCTCAAGGCTAAAGCCACCCTGGATGATGACAGTGTACTGGACGTCACCACTGATACTACAGTCCAGTGGAGTAGCAGCGCCCCAGGGGTAGCCTCCGTCGACCAGGGCACTGTCACCGGCCTTGCGGTTGGCAACGCTACCATCACTGCATCCGGTGTGGCCAATGGCAAGGCGTTCAGCGACTCTGCCGTGGTGACCATCACAAGTGCGGTCGTGAAGGAGCTTCAGATCAACTCCCACGCTCCCACTCTGGCGGCAGGGCTACATAAGGACCTCAAGGCTCAAGTCAGGCTGTCTGATGGCCGTGTGCTGGACATCACCGGTAATGAGGCTCTCAACTGGAAGAGTAGCGACGACAAAATAGCCACTATCAGCAACATCGGCAGGGTTACTGCCAAATCGGCTGGCACCGTCGAGTTCACTGCATCCGGTGTGGCCAATAACACGCCGTTCAGCGACGAGACTAGCTTGGAGATCACTGCTGCCTTCGTGCGGTCACTGGCGATCCTCGACGAGGACGGAGCGCCGATCGTAGAGCCGAACAATCTGCCGGCTGGGCTACATCAGCAGCTTTTGGCTCAAGCCACCCTGTCTAATAACACTTTAGAGAACGTCACCACTGAGGATGATCTCCACTGGAACAGTCTCAATCCAGAGGTAGCCATAATCGATCAGAATGGCCGGGTTACTGCCCACGAGCCTGGCCAGGCCACCATCACTGCTAGCTACATTATTGAGGGGCGGGACCCGGTAGCAGCACCAGCAGTTGTTGTGAAAGTAACAAATGCAGTCGTGAAGAAACTAGTGATCAACGCCGCCGATGGTACAGAACTGCCGCTCAGACTGCCGGCAGGGCTACATCAGAACCTCCAGGCTCAAGCCACCCTGTCTGATGGCGATGTGCGGAACGTCACCGATGAGGATGCTCTTTTCTGGGTGAGTGAGCCCCCAGAGGTAGCCACCATCGACGACAATGGCAGGGTTACCGCCGGCCGCTTGCCGGGCGAGGCCACCATCACTGCTACATACATTTATGGGGATCGCGCGCCGGTAGGGACATCTACTGAGGTGACCATTACAGACGCAGTCGTGAAAGCCCTACGGATCACTCCCCCCCGTTTCCTTCTGTCGATAGATGGGAATCAAGGGCTCAATGCTATAGCCACCTTGTCTAATGATAGTGAGCGGGTCGTCACCACTGAGGAGCTAGTCAGCTGGGAGAGCAACAACAGAGGGGTAGCCACCATCAGCAGCATTGGCAGCGACAAGGGCACGGCTACCGGCCGCGCGAATGGCTCCGCCCGCATCACTGCACGCATTGACGACGATGCCGACGATATCTATGCAGTGGCTTCGGTGACGGTTTCGGATAGTTTATTGGACTATTTCACTGATCCTACTAATAAGCTGATGAACTGGAGTGAGGCCGATGAATTCTGTAAAGCGTCAGACGCTCGCTTGCCAACCGTGGCAGAGCTGCAAAATCTATTTATCCAGAGCACGTCTGCTACGGCAATCGGCAGTATGGTGGAGAATTATGAGATGTGTAATCTTCACGGCTGGCCATTGTTTGCTGAATCCTGCGAAGGTACATACGGCGCCTACTGGACCGGTGAGCCGAAAGATCCCCTAGTTAGTGGCGTCCACAGTCTCGTCTATATGAGCTCCGGCACTAAAATTCCGGGAATCGAAACCGGCGACGAAGCCATAATCGGCCTTGCAGTGTGTGTTGAGACAGGTTTTTAGCTTTTAATATGTAACTTTTAACCTTTTGCAAGTCAGTTAAGAGAATGTGAGCCTCAACCCGCGAGGTATAGGGCCAAAGAGTGAGGGAGGCATGATGCCTCCCTCTTTTTATTGGATACCAGTCAGGGTAAGGGGTTTCGCCAAATTGACGGGTTAACCATGGCGCGGCTCCTGTTATTCAACATTTCGATTATTGAGTCGCAAAAGTGGCTAACTGTGCCATAGAAAGGACCATCTCTTTGCCTCGGAAGTTGTGTTCGGGGCCGGTTTCGACATCGGCGGCGTAGTTGCATGCCGCCTGGTGCCTGGTTCGCAATCCCATCTTGTCTTGCCAGACCAACCCCTGGGCACGGCACCGGCGCGGGGATGGCGACCGCCGCCGTGATTTTCTCGGCAACCTCGGCTGGCACCATCTCCATGAGCCGCTGTCGGCCCTGCCCAGTGCCTGGCGCCGCACCTGGACCCTTGTCATGAATATCGTGGTGCAAAAGAGGCCGCCACTATGAAGGGAAGGGGGGAACGCTGCCGGTGATGCTGCCAGCCAGAGGCTGATATGCCGGTGCGTGCCGCCCAGACTGTTGCCAGTAAAAAGCCCCCGCCAGTTGGCGGGGGCTTGCTCTTGTTGAGTCACCTACAGTTGCCCTGCATCGGGGCAACCTCAGTCGTGGGCTGCGTCAGGAGTTGGCCGGTGCGAGCAGGGCCAGGGCTTTGGCCAGGGTATCGACGGATGCCTGATGTTTGCCCGCATTATGCAGGGTTTCTCCTTCGGCCCTGAGCTGCTTCACCTCGGCCAGTTGCTCGGCGCTGAGGGCGGGGCCTGCGGCGAGGGCATCATCGATCTTCTTCATGTCTGCGGGGCAGTGAAACGCGAGGGCACTGCCGGCAAAGAGCAGGCCAATCAATAACAGGACAGGCTTCATCTTGGTTACCTCAATGGTGGGTCTCATCAAGCATAGTGTGGTCGTGGCAGGGCCGGTTGGGTTGAAGTGGGGGGGAAGCAAACGGTACCATGGTTGTTTAGCCCGAAAGGAAGACCCCATGACGCTCACAAGGTTGTTGTCACCCTTGGCCAGTCTGGTGATATTCATTCTGGGCCACGGCATGTTCAATACCCTGCTGACGGTGCGCCTCTCGGCCGAGCAGGTGTCGGTGCAGGCCATCGGTCTGGTGTCGGCTGCCTATTTCGGTGGCCTGGTGCTGGGGGCCTTCGTCAACGCTCGCCTTATCATACGGGTCGGCCATATCCGGGCTTATGCGGCCTACGCCTCCCTGCTCTGTTTTCTGTTTCTGTTGCACGGCATGGTGGTGGACCCCATCAGCTGGGCCGCACTGCGGCTGGTGGGGGGCTTTGCCACCGGTGGCCTGTTCGTGGTGCTGGAGTCCTGGATGCTGGTTTCAAGCACCCCGCTCAACCGGGGGCGGCTGATGTCGCTCTACATGATCCTGCTCTACGGATCCTTGGCGATGGGCCAGTTGCTGCTCAAGTGGGTGGACCCCATGGTGCTGACCCCGTTTGCCCTGTGCGCCATGGCGGCCACCTTGTCTGTGGTGCCGCTGGCGCTCTCCCGGGTGGCGACGCCCGCCATGGTCGCGCCCCAACCGGTCGGGGTGATCGATCTGGTGCGGCTCACTCCGGCTGGCATGGGCAGCAGCTTCCTCTCTGGCCTGATCCTCGGCGCCATTTACGGCCTGCTGCCACTTTACTTTACCGACAGCGGTGCCTCGCTTTCGCGGGTGGCGGAGATGATGGCACTGGTTATCCTGGGGGGCATGTGCCTGCAGTACCCCATAGGCCGTATGTCCGATCGCTATGACAGGCGGCTGGTGATCCTGCTGCTCGGCGCCGTGCTGACTCTGCTCGCCCTGCTGATGGTGCTGTTGCCGGAAGATTGGCGCGAACCTGTCACCGGTACTCTGGTGTTCTTGCTGGGAGGGATGGCGTTTTCTATCTATCCCCTGAGCCTGAGTCACGCCTGCGATGAGCTGCGTCCGGATCAGGTGCTGGGGGCCAATCAGGGGCTGCTGCTCGCCTACAGCCTGGGGGCCATGATAGGGCCGCTGCTGGCGCCTTTCGTCATGCTGCAGTTTGGGCCGCAGGGCTTGTTTGTCTATTTCGCCCTGTGCGGCACCCTGCTGACAGCGTATCTGGGTTGGCGCAAGCGGCAGCGGGCCCCCATTCCCCTGGCCGATCATCAGGTGTTCATGCCGGTGCCGCCCAATACGCCCATGACGCCTGAGCTGGAGCCGAGAACGGATCTGGCGGGGGAGGCCGTACCTGCCAGCTATGCCACGCCTGAGTCGTCCGGGCCGGCCTAGTGGTCTGAATGACGTGGACAAAAAAGCCGGCTCCAGGGAGCCGGCTTTTTATTGGTAAAAGGATTATCAGGCGGTCACGCCATCGGCCTTGGCGGATGCCTCGGTGGCGTCCGGCGCCGCATTGCGGATGAGGTAATCAAACGCACCCAGTGCAGCAGTGGCACCCGCTCCCATGGAGATGATGATCTGCTTGAACGGCACGGTAGTGGCGTCACCGGCGGCATAGACGCCGGGCAGGGAAGTGGCGCCCTTGGTGTCGATCTCAATTTCGCCAAAACGGGTCAGGGCAATCTCGCTCCCTTTCAGGAACTCGGTGTTGGGGATCAGGCCTATCTGCACGAAGATACCCGCCACGCCTAAGTGCTTGATCTCACCAGTAGTGCGATCTTCGTAATCCATGCCGACCACCTTGCTGCCATCACCAATCACTTCGGTAGTGCGGGCGCTCATGATGATGTCGATATTGCCCATGGAGCGAGCCTTCTTCTGCAGCACCTCGTCGGCACGCAGGGTATCGGCAAATTCCACCACGGTCACATGCTCGACTAGGCCGGCCAGATCGATGGCTGCCTCGACACCTGAGTTGCCGCCCCCGATCACCGCCACCCGCTTGCCTTTGAAGAAGGGGCCATCGCAGTGCGGGCAGTAGGCCACGCCCTTGGTGCGGTACTCGAGCTCGCCCGGCACGTTCAGGTCGCGCCAGCGGGCACCGGTTGCCAGGATCACGGCGCGGCTCTTCAAGGTGGCGCCGGAGGCGAGATCCACGTTCACATAGCCATCTTTGCTGATGGCGGCAGCGCGCTGCTCTGTGATCACTTCCACGCCGTACTGCTTGACGTGTTGCTCCAGGCTTGCGGTCAGCTTGGGACCTTCGGTGTAGGGCACGGAGATAAAGTTCTCGATACCGACGGTGTCCATCATCTGGCCACCGAAGCGCTCGGCGACGATGGCGGTGCGGATGCCTTTACGAGCGGCATAGATGGCGGCTGCAGCACCAGCCGGGCCACCACCGACCACCAGCACGTCGTAGGGGGCTTTTTCACTCAGCTCGGCAGCCTTGCGATCGGCCGCGCCGGTGTCGAGCTTGGCCACTATCTCTTCCAGCGAGATGCGGCCCTGGCTGAACGGTTGACCGTTCATATAGACGTTCGGCACCGCCATGATTTGACGTTCGGTGACTTCTTCCTGGAACAGGGCGCCGTCGATCATGGTGTGGGTGATGCCGGGGTTTAAGGTCGCCATCAGATTCAGCGCCTGCACCACGTCCGGGCAGTTGTGGCAGGAGAGGGAGATATAGGTCTCGAAGTGGAACTCGCCCTTGAGATTGCGGATCTGCTCCTGCACGGCCGCATCGGCCTTGGAGGGGTGACCGCCGCTTTGCAGCAGGGCGAGCACGAGAGAGGTAAATTCATGACCCATGGGGATGCCGGCAAAATGAACGCGCGGGGCTTGGCCCTGTGCTGCGACACTCATGGAAGGCTTGCGGGCATTGTTGCCATCTGTCATGGCAATCTTGGGGGACATCTCGGCTATCTCGCGGGCCAGCGCCAGCAGCTCGGCGGTTTTGTCACTGTCGTTGCCGGACACGCTGATCTCGATGGGATTGACGATGTACTGCAGATAGGTGTTCAGCTGTTGTTTGAGGTTGGTATCCAACATCTTCCAATTCCTTCTTGTGATTGCGGGTCGGCGTTTTGTCAGGCCAGAAAGCAGACCGGCCCTTGAATGGGCCGGTCTTGGAAGCGGAGGCTTAGATTTTGCCTACCAGATCCAGGGACGGGGCCAGGGTGGCATCGCCTTCTTTCCACTTGGCCGGGCACACTTCACCCGGGTGGGAGGCAACGTACTGGGCCGCTTTGACTTTGCGCAGCAGTTCCAGAGCGTCACGGCCGATACCGCCAGCGTTGATTTCAACGATCTGGATGATGCCCTGCGGGTCGATGACGAAGGTGCCGCGGTCAGCCAGACCGGCTTCTTCGATCATCACGCCGAAGTTGCGGGTGATGGCGCCTGTCGGGTCACCAATCATCGGATACTGGATCTTCTGGATGGTGTCGGAGGTGTCGTGCCACGCCTTGTGAGTGAAGTGGGTGTCAGTGGAGACGGAGTAGATCTCGACGCCCAGCTTCTTGAATTCGGCGTAGTTGTCAGCCAGGTCACCCAGCTCGGTCGGGCAAACGAAGGTGAAGTCTGCCGGGTAGAAGAACACCACGGACCACTTGCCTTTCAGGTCAGCGTCAGACACCTGAACGAATTTGCCATTGTGGTAGGCGGTGGCGTTGAACGGCTTGATTGTAGTGTTGATGTAGGTAGACATGTATTTGCTCCTTGGTGATGTACATATGCCTGTCTGGTGTTGAAGAGTCTATCCGGATCAGGCGTTTAACGTTCGATGGATTCATCATAGGGGCTTCTCCTAATCGGCTAAAGCCGCAATTTTGAATCACTTCAATCTATCTATTAGATAATCTACCGCTGCTGTACTAAACATGAATATTTCTGACGTGCCAAGGTAACCCCTTGCCGAGATTAACATCTGTGCGGCACCCTGGATTTTCAAGGGCCGAATGGGCATCTTCTTCAGGGACGGGCAGGGCGTGGCAGTGACGTGCTGCGTGACGCATGTAACAAAGTGGGGTGGGGCAGGATCGTGCAGATAAAAAAATCCCGGCGCTGTCGTGAGGACAAGGCCGGGTCATCAAACAAGGAATGGCTATGTAAACAAAAGCTTTACAGCAAAGACTAACTACGGGGTGTGCAAACTTGCAGACATATGAGAGGAAGAGGCTGGGTGCACAATCCCTCGTCTCCCCCTCGGCAACTATTGCATGGGGTAGATAATAGTGTGATGAAGATCACAAAGCAAGTCTGTGGTGTAATTTTTCCATCAAAATGGAGCGCTTTCAGCATTATTGCTGATTTCATGTGCTGAAAACGCTTTTATTGTAATTTTATTACAGAATTTACAGATCAGAATCGCTGGGCGGCTCCTGTTCTTCCATCAGTTCGAGCAGGTTGATGGCAACTGCAATGAAATCTGACTCCGTGACTATGCCTACCAGTTTGCGCCCCTTGAGCACCGGCAGGCAGCCATATTTGTGGCGTTGCAGGTAGAGGACCGCTTCCTTGATGCCGGCGTGGGGATCCACGCTCGCCACCTGGCGGGTCATGATCTCGTCGAGCTGGACGCTGTCGGTGAATTCCGCTTCCCGCTCCGGGTTGATGAGCAGCAGCTTGGACTCGCGGGTGGCCAGGATGTCTGTGAGGGTGACCAGACCCAGCAGATGACGGTGCTCGTCGACGATGGGGATGTGGCGGATCTGCTCCTGTTGCATCAGATCCATCGCCTGTTTGACGCTGTTTTCCGGACCCAGGGTGAAGGGATGTTCTGTCATGATCTCGGATAAAGTCATCATGGTGGGCCTCCTTGTGTATCTGCTTTCACCCTAGCTCACCCCTCCTGAATAGAACATGATCAGGGTCAATACAGATCATTAAAGAATCATTAACCGGAGGTGTGTCTCAATATTGCTCGCTATCCCTTGTCTCTCTTGGGTTTTTGGTCTTTTGGGTTGCCTTGGAAGAGGGGGATAACTAGACTAGCCGCCGATTCCCCCGAGGTGAAAGATGCAAGTATCCGATTTTCATTTTGATCTGCCAGACGAGCTGATTGCTCGCTATCCGATGGCAGAGCGTACCGCCAGCCGCCTGTTGCAGCTCGATGGTCAAAGCGGCGCCCTGCGCCATGGTCAATTTGTGGATGTGCTGGACCAGCTCCACCCCGGTGATCTGCTGGTATTCAACAACACCCGTGTCATTCCGGCGCGCATGTTTGGCCAGAAGGCCAGCGGCGGCAAGCTGGAGGTGCTGGTGGAGCGCATCCTGGACGAGCACAGCGTGCTGGCTCACGTGCGTTCCTCCAAGTCGCCCAAGCCGGGCACCCGGATGATCATGGATGGTGGGGTGGAAGCCGAGATGCGGGCCCGCCACGATGCCCTGTTCGAGATCCATTTCCTCGACCCGCGTCCGGTGTTGGAGATTTTGGACGCCATCGGTCACATGCCGTTGCCGCCCTATATCGACAGGCCCGATGAGGATGCCGACAAGGAGCGCTACCAGACTGTCTACAACCAGAAGCCGGGTGCCGTGGCCGCGCCGACCGCCGGCCTGCACTTCGATGAGCCGCTGCTGGCAAAGATCCGCGCCAAAGGGGTTGAAACGGCCTTCGTCACCCTACATGTAGGTGCGGGGACCTTCCAGCCGGTGCGGGTGGACAAGATTGAAGATCACCACATGCACTCGGAATATGCCGAAGTGCCGCAGGAGGTGGTGGATGCCATTACGGCGACCCGTGCCCGTGGTGGTCGCGTCATCGCCGTCGGCACTACCTCGGTACGCTCCCTGGAGAGTGCGGCCAAGGTGAGCCTGGCCCAGGGCAAGCCGCTGGCGCCATTTTTCAGCGACACCGACATCTTCATCTTCCCCGGCTACCAGTTTCAGGTAGTCGATGCCATGGTCACCAACTTCCATCTGCCGGAGTCGACCCTGATCATGCTGGTCAGTGCCTTCGCCGGATACGATCAGGTGATGGCGGCCTATCAGGCCGCCGTGGCCGAGCAGTACCGTTTCTTCAGCTACGGGGACGCGATGTTTGTCACCCGTCGCCGGGCAGTGGCATAAGCCTCGCCCTTATATACCGGGCCTTTGGGCTCTCTATTGTCAGACTGTTTCTCTGACGCAACGAGGTAACAATGAAATTTGAACTGAAAACCACCGATGGCCGTGCCCGTCGCGGTCAACTGGTGTTCGAACGTGGCGTGGTACAAACGCCGGCCTTCATGCCGGTCGGTACCTATGGCACCGTCAAGGGGATGACCCCGGAAGAAGTGCGTGAGACCGGTGCCCAGATCCTGCTTGGCAACACCTTCCACCTCTGGCTGCGGCCGGGGCAGGAAGTGATGCGCGCCCACGGCGATCTGCACGACTTCATGAACTGGCAGGGCCCGATCCTGACCGACTCAGGTGGTTTCCAAGTGTTCAGCCTGGGACACATTCGCAAGATCACCGAGGCGGGTGTGCACTTCCGTCACCCCATCAATGGCGAGAAGATCTTCCTCGACCCCGAGAAATCCATGGAGATCCAGTACGATCTGGGCTCCGACATCGTGATGATCTTCGACGAGTGCACCCCCTATCCGGCCACTTACGAAGAGGCGCGCAAGTCCATGGAGATGTCCCTGCGTTGGGGCAAGCGCTCGCGCGACAAGTTTGATGCCATGGGCAATAAAAATGCCCTGTTCGGCATCATCCAGGGCTCGGTATATGAAGAGCTGCGGGATGTGTCCCTCAACGGCCTGCTGGAGATCGGCTTTGACGGTTATGCGGTTGGCGGTCTGGCGGTGGGCGAGCCCAAGGAAGACATGCACCGGATCCTCGAGCACGTCTGCCCGAAAATTCCGGCCGACAAGCCGCGCTACCTGATGGGGGTGGGCAAGCCGGAAGATCTGGTTGAAGGGGTGCGCCGCGGGGTCGACATGTTCGACTGCGTGATGCCGACCCGCAATGCCCGCAACGGTCATCTGTTTACCACCGATGGTGTGGTCAAGATCCGCAACGCCAAGTATCGCAGCGACACCAGCACTCTGGATGCCGATTGCGATTGCTACACCTGCAAGAACTACACCCGCAGCTATCTGTACCATCTGGACAAGTGCAACGAGATCCTCGGTGCCCGTCTGAACACCATTCACAACCTGCGTTATTACCAGCGTGTGATGCAGGGTTTGCGGGACGCGATCGAGCAGGGTAAATTAGACGACTTTGTAACTGAGTTTTACCGTCGGCAAGGGAAGCCTGTGCCTCCATTAGCTGAAAATGACGTTAAATAACAACGATATATAAGTTAGTTATCAAATCTACATCAAATAAGAGGTTGTTAAATGAGCATTATCTCCAAGGCATATGCAGAAGGCGCAGTTCCGGGTGCACAGAGTGGTGGCATGGAAATGATCATCATGCTGGCCGTGTTCGGCCTTATCTTCTACTTCATGATCTATCGTCCCCAGGCCAAGCGTGCCAAAACTCATCGTGACCTGATGAGCTCCCTGGCAAAGGGTGATGAAGTGCTCACCTCAGGTGGCCTGGTTGGCAAGATCGCCAAGGTGTCCGCCGATAGCGAATACATAGTGCTGTCCCTGAATGATCAGACTCAAGTTACCATCAAACGTGATTTCGTCTCTGCCGTTCTGCCCAAGGGTTCTATCCAGTCCCTTTAATCTCCCGAGGAGCACAGCGTGTTAAATCGCTATCCGCTGTGGAAATACCTGATGGTGGTCTTCGTGATCGCCATCGGTTTTCTATATGCAGCCCCCAATCTTTACGGCGAAGACCCGGCCTTGCAGATCTCTGCCAGCCGGGGTGCCGAAGTCAAGCTAGAGACGCTTGATCTGGTGAAAGAGGCCCTAGAGGCGGCTCAGATCCCGGTCAAGCATGCTGCGTTCGAGCATGGTTTCATTCTGATCCGCTTCAGGAACACCGAAGAACAGCTCAAGGCGCGCGACGTCGTCGCCAACAAGCTGGGCGACAACTTCATTACCGCCCTCAACCTGGCGCCCTCCACGCCGGCCTGGCTTGAAGCCATCGGTGCTGCACCGCTGAAGCTGGGTCTGGATCTGCGCGGTGGTGTGCACTTCCTGATGGAAGTGGACATGGCCGAGGCGCTGACCAAGCAGCAAGAGCAGATGGTGCAGGATTTTCGCACCGAGCTGCGTACCCAGAAGATCCGTTACTCCGGCGTGCGCCGGGTCGGTGATCAGGTACAGGTTCTGTTCCGTGATGAAGCGGATCAGGAACGCGCTATCTCTTATCTGCGTCGTCAGAACCCGGATTTGAACTTCACCACAGAGCAGAAAGGGGACGAGTTCGTTCTCAACGCTGCCCTCAGTGATGCCAAGATAAAAGAGGTGAGAAAGTATGCTCTCGAGCAGAACATCACCATTATCCGTAACCGGGTGAACGAACTGGGTGTGGCTGAGCCGCTGGTCCAGCAGCAGGGCGCTGAACGCATAGTGGTCCAGCTGCCCGGTATTCAGGATACAGCCCGCGCCAAGGAGATCCTGGGGGCAACCGCGACCCTGGAATTCCACATGGTCGATGAAACCGCTGATATCCAGGCTGCCGCTGATGGCCGGGTTTCGCCGAGCTCCAAGGTCTATACCGACCGCCACGGCCGTCCGGTTGTGCTGCAAAAGCGGGTGATCCTGACCGGCGACCACATAGTGGGTGCCCAGTCCGGTTTCGATGAGTACAGCCGCCCTCAGGTCAACATCAAACTCGATGGCCAGGGTGGCAACAAGATGGCCAACTTTACCAAGGACAACGTCGGTAAAGGCATGGCGACCGTCTTCATCGAGTACAAGCCGGTGGGCCAACCCGGTCCGGATGGCAAGCGCAAGTTCCGCAAGCAGGAGGAGGTGATCAACGTCGCCACCATCCAGTCGCGTCTTGGCAGCCAGTTCCGCATCACGGGTATCGACAACGCCAATGAAGCCCATAACCTGGCGCTGCTGTTGCGTGCCGGTGCCCTGATTGCCCCCATCCAGATTGTGGAAGAGCGCACCATAGGCCCAAGCCTGGGTCAGCAGAACATCGACAGCGGGATGGAAGCCATCGGCTGGGCAATGCTGGTGATCGTACTGTTCATGGGGATCTACTACCGTGCCTTCGGCTGGGTGGCCAACCTGGCGCTGGTGATCAACCTGGTATTGATTGTCGGCATCATGTCGATGATCCCGGGGGCCACCATGACACTGCCGGGCATTGCCGGTATCGTCTTGACGCTGGGAATGGCGGTGGATGCCAACGTGTTGATCTTCGAGCGTATCCGGGAAGAGATCCGCAACGGTCGCGGTGTGCAGCAGGCCATCCATCTGGGCTTTGATCGCGCATTCTCGACCATCGCCGACTCCAACGTCACCTCGCTCATCACCTGTGTGATCCTGTTCGGTATCGGTACCGGTGCCATCAAGGGCTTTGCCTTGACGCTGGGTATTGGTCTGACGGCTTCCATGTTTACTGCCATCACGGTTTCCCGCGCCATTATCAATCTGGTCTGGGGTGGACGGCATATCGACAAGCTGCCGATCTAAGGAAGAGACATGTTTCAGATTCTACATTTTGAAAAACCTATCCCGTTTATGCGCTATGCCAAGCCGGGTGTGGTTTTCTCTACCCTGCTGATGGTGATCTCCCTGTTCTTCCTGTTCGATCGGGGTCTGAACTGGGGTCTGGACTTTACCGGCGGCACCACCATAGAGGTGGGATTTCCGCAGTCGGTGAGCCTGGACAAGATCCACAAGGTGCTGGATGAGCAGAAGATTGCAGGGGCAACCCTGCAACACTTCGGCTCCAGCCGTGACGTACTGGTGCGGATGACTCCACAAGAGGGGGTCAGGGTAGAGCAGCAGGGCAATCAGGTGCTGGCAGTTGCCCAGCAGATTGATCCGGAGGCCGTGCTCAAGCGCGTCGAGTTCGTCGGCCCTTCAGTGGGCGATGAACTGGCTACCGATGGTGCCCTGGCTATGCTGGCATCCATCCTTTGCATCATGGCCTACGTGGCGGTGCGCTTCGAATGGCGTCTGGCGTTGGGGGGGATCGTTTCCTTGGTGCACGACGTTGTCATCACCCTGGGCGTATTTGCCTTCTTCCAGTATGAGTTCGATTTGACCGTGCTGGCGGCGCTGATGACGCTGGTAGGTTACTCCTTGAACGACACCATAGTGGTGTTCGATCGCCTGCGGGAAAATTTCCGCAAGGTGCGCAAGGGGGATACCGAGTACATCCTGGATCTCTCCATGACCGAAACCTTGAGTCGGACCGTCATTACCTCGGGTCTGACTTTCGTGGTGGTGCTGGCGTTGCTGCTCAAAGGCGGCGCCCTGCTCCACGGGTTTGCGGTAGCCATGGTGATAGGTGTGGCATTTGGTACCTATTCCTCCATCTATGTGGCGAGTTCGTTCGCCATGTTCCTCGGGGTTAAACGGGAGCACATGCTGCCGACTCCGGTGGAAAAAGAGGGCGCGGATCAGCAAGAGATCCTGCCGTAATCGACAAGGGCGCCGTGAGGCGCCCTTTCTCTTATGGGCCGAGTGAGTCATGATGCTACGCATCATCAATGTCCTATTACTCAAGGCAAGGAGCAAACCATGCAACATAATCCACGTTTTCTGGCGCTGGTCGAGGCGATCCGTCCTCAGGTAACAGAGACTGACGTGCACCAGATAAAGCGTTGGCAGAATGAGGGACGTGCCTTTCACCTGATCGACGTGCGTGAGGAGAGCGAGTGGGGCAGGGGCCATCTGCCTGGCGCGGTTTACCTCGGTCGTGGCGTGATTGAGCGCGATATCGAGACGCGCTATCCGGATCCGGCCACCGAGCTCTACCTCTATTGTGGTGGGGGATTTCGCTCCATCCTGGTGGCGGATAACCTGCAGAAGATGGGGTATAGCCGGGTTGTCAGCGTCGATGGTGGTTTTCGGGGCTGGTGTGATGCCGGATACCCTGTCGAATCCTGATTTATTTGAGGGATAGAGGTTCAGCCACATGACAAAGTGTCGGTTGACCTTTACCATATGCGGGGTCAAGCGTCAGCGTCGGAGTGTTCATTGAACGTCAGGAAAGGGATTGGATACCTCCTTGGTATCCTGTTGCTGCTCCCCATGTGGGGTTGCAGCAGTAGCAGTCAGGTTGAAGCGCCTCAAGTTCCCAAGCCGCAACCCGCTTCACTGGTATTGGCGACCCCCCTGCAGGTCTCTTACCAGAGCGAGTTGGCGTTGGCACGACTCGGGCAAATGCTCGGTGAGATGGAATTAACCACCGAGCAACGGGCTGAACTGTTTTATGAGCGTGCCGTGGTGTTTGACCGGGTTGGCTTGCGTTCCCTGGCGAGGCTGGATTTCAACCGGGCCTTGCGGGAGAAACCGGATTTTGCCGAGGCCTACAACTTCATCGGCGTTTATCTGGTGCAGCAGCAGAATTATGACGAAGCCTACGAGGCATTTGATTCTGCCCTCGAGCTGGCTCCTGATTATGACTATGCCTATCTCAACCGTGGCATTGCGCTCTATTACGGCAATCGTCCCGAGCTGGCCGCCGCCGATATGAAACGCTTCTATGAAGCGCAGCCAGAAGATCCCTATCGGGTGATCTGGCTCTATCTGGCCGAGCAAAAGCTCAATGCGCCAGCCGCCATGAGCCGGATGCGCGAGCGTCTCAACAAGTATGACGACGACGCCTGGAACTGGGATCTGGTGCGCCTTTACACCGGCGAGATCAATGCGACCCAGTTGATGAGCAACGTGGTGAAAGGGGTGAAGGATAACCGGGAGCTTGCCGAGCGCTTGAGTGAAACCTATTTCTACCTCGGCAAATTTGAACTGGCCAAGGGCAACCGCAAGGAAGCCATCAGCTACTTCAAGCTGGCACTCGCCAACAACGTGTACGACTTCATCGAGCACAGATATGCCCTGCTCGAGCTGGAACTGATGGCGCGCAAACCCTTGCCGCCGGGGACCCAGAGCTCACAGGGCAAGAGCAGCAAGCAGGCCTACTGATTGCTGGTGCTCGCGATGTAAAAAAGGCCTCAATGATGAGGCCTTTTTGCTGTCTGCTGCCTGCGTTCTGGTATCGGTACGGCATTATTCCACCAGACTCATACCGGGGATCTGGCGCCAGTAACCGTTGCAGTCACGCTCCCGTTGCAGGGAGAGGGGGGCCTGACCTTGCTGATTGGCCTTGAAGCGATCCAGCATCTCAAGGGTGTCCAGTCCTTCGGGGGAGAGGCGTACCACGTCCACCAGACCCTCCATGCCGGTGATCTCGTTGCCCAGGTTGTAGCAGTAACCTGACTGGGTCTGGATACCGTTGAGGTTGAACACCTTCTGTCCCTCGCGGCTGCTGGCCAGCCGGCCTGTGGGATAGTGGATGCAGGCGAGTTCGCAGTTGTCCTTTGGCTTGTCGAGGGAGCGGGCGGTGAAGCAGCGCGCTGAGTAGGCGAGCGGCAAGTGGCCGTAGGCGAACACCTCCACGTCGAACTGCTGGCGAGCGCTGCCCAGATCCTGATTGAGCTGCATCAGCCAGTCGCGCGACAGCTCCACCGGCATCACCCAGCGTGTCATCCCCTGTTTGAGCAGCATACGCAGCACGTCGGCGTTGTAGGCATTGATGGCCGGGCCGCAGACAAACGGGATCCCCGCCTCCCAGGCAAGTTGCACCGTGCCGAGATCGTTGGCTTCGACCATCAGATCGCCATTGTCGACCAGCCGTTTGACCTCCTTGAGCTCCGAGGGGGCCGAGATCAGCGCCAGGGTGGAGAGTACGGCCTGCTTGCCTGAGGCCGCCACCTGGCGGGCGAGGGAGATCCAGTCATCCACCTTGAGTTCACGGCGCTTGCTGCAGACCGTTTCCCCCAGATAGATGATGTCCGCCTGGCTCTGTGTCGCGGCGTCATAAAAGGCCTGGAGATCGGCTTTGGGCCAGTAGAAGAGCAGAGGCCCGAGAGAGAATTGCATGTGGTTGAGATCCTTTATTGCCACTGACGATGATAGGCGCCGAGAGTAGTCTGACTCCCCTCGGAGACGCGGGCTAGCTGGGCATCCCACTCGGCTTTGACGCTATAGGCATCGGGATTGGCCTGGTAGGCGTCAATGGCCGCGCGCCAGACCCGGGTGACTTGCTCCACGTAGGCGGGACTGCGCTGGCGCCCCTCTATCTTGACCGACTGGATCCCGGTCTGGAACAGCTCTGGCAAGAGCCCCAAGGTGTTGAGGCTGGTCGGCTCCTCCAGCGCATGGTAGGTCTGGCCATCCACCTCGAAGCGGCCCTTGCACAGGGTTGGGTAACCGGCGTTTTCACCCGGGCCGTAACGGTCGATCAGCACCTCGTTGAGGCGGGATTCGAGGCCACTCGGTGTTTCCTCCCAGCGTACAAACTTGGCCGGTGAGCAGGCTCCCACCGTATTGGGACTCTCACCTGTCATGTAGGAGGATAAGTAGCAACGTCCCTCCGCCATGATGCAGAGGCTGCCGAAGGCGAACACCTCGAGACCGACGTCAGTCTCGCGGGCCAGCTGCCTGACCTGATGCATGGAGAGCACCCGTGGCAACACCACTCGGCCAACGTTGAAATGCTGCTGATAGAAGCGGATGGCGGCGGCGTTGGTGGCGCTGGCCTGCACCGAAACGTGCAGCTCCATGTCCGGATGGTGGCGGCTGGCGTAATCGAGCACGGCGAGATCGGCGATGATCAGGGCGTCGGCACCGAGCGCCACACCCCGGTCCACTGCCTGCTTCCATCTGGTATCCGATCCCGGATGGGCGAAGGTATTGATGGCGATGTGTAGCTTTCGGCCATGCTGGTGCACGTAGTCCACCGCTTTTTCCAGCTTGCTGTCGGTGAAATTGAGGCCGGCAAAGTGGCGTGCATTGGTGTCATCCTTGAAACCGATGTAAACCGCATCGGCCCCGTTATCCACGGCTATTTTCAGTGCCGGCAAACTACCTGCCGGACAGAGTAATTCCATCGGGTACGCTCCGAGAGGGCAAAAAATGCAAAAGTGGCCCGATTGTATTCATCGATGCCTTCCCACTTTTTGACCTGAGGCAGCTTTGTGTGGCTTTACCCTTCTTGAGGTAAGTCGGCACAAGTTTGATTTTCAACAGGATCCAGCGCGTGGCCTTGTGTTTGAATGCGCAAAAACTGGGAGTTTATCGTGTTTCAACAACTGCAATGTCGCCTGGTCGAACAGGCTCCCCGCTTTCTGCGCCGCCCCCTCAAGCTGGTGCCGTTTGCGCTGCAGCAGAACCTGATGGAGCGCCTGCTGGCGCGGGTGTTCAAGGAAGCCATCCAGGAGGGTGATTTCGAATTTCTGGCCGGCAAATGGCTCAGGGTCGAGGTGTCGGATCTCGAGCTCAGCTGGTTCATCAGCGAACAGGATGGAAAACTGGTGGTGGTCCGCCATTGTGAGCGGGCGGATGTCTGCTTCAGCGGCACCACCAATGACCTCATCCTGATCGCCGGTCGCAAGGAAGATCCTGATTCTCTCTTTTTTCAACGCAAGCTGAAGATTGAAGGGGATACCGAGCTGGGACTGGAGGTGAAGAACCTGATGGACAGCCTGGACCTGGATGGCTTGCCGAGCCTGATGCGCTATCCGCTGCTGGATCTTGCCACCTTCATCGAACGGGCGCGCACCGCGTCAGCGCAGGAGTCGCGCTCTGCGCTGACGGGCGGGGTCCCGTCTCAGGTGTAATACCAGGCCACTGGCATGGTGGCGGTAGTGACTGCGAGCCCACAGGCAGCGACAGGCCCAGACACAAGGGATCACAGCCAGCAGGGCGGCAGCGTTGGGGAGGCGGGAGAGCAACAGACCCAGCGCCAGCCAGACGAAGGGTTGCGCCTCGTACAGCCACTCCGGCTTGAACCAGCGTTTGGTCGGAAAGATGATCAGGTCGGTACGTCGATAGCTGGAGCGCATCATCCAGATGACAGCGCCTGCGACAAATAACAGGCTGCCCGCCAGCCAGAGCAAGGGGGTTTGGGTGAGCGTGATCATGCCGACCGCGGTCAGCAGATAGCAGACTGGTAACCTCTCATAAAGCCAGTGCGGGCACATGTTGCCTCCGTTCCTAGATCCACGCATCCTCCAAGTTTAGCCTGTGGTCAGCCTCTGCTCATGATGCTTTGTTCTACACAATGAGGGTTTTGTTGTGAAATGGCGCGCCTTTTACGGTGCCAAAATAGCGATTGGCTATGTTACAATTGCGCGCCATTTTTGACTGAAGATTGACAGGGCATGTTGGATCAGATTCGTATCGTGTTGGTAAACACTTCTCACACCGGCAACATGGGCTCTGCGGCACGCGCCATGAAGACCATGGGACTGACCCAACTGGTGTTGGTTGATCCGCAGGCCTTGCCAGATGACAACGCCATGGCCCTGGCGGCAGGTGCCAGCGATGTCCTGGCCAATGCCCGTATAGTGCCGACGCTGGATGAAGCCATTGCCGATTGTGGTCTGGTCATAGGCACCAGTGCCCGTTCCCGTACCCTGAGCTGGCCCATGCTGGATCCTCGCGAAGCGGGGGAGAAGGCGGTGGTGGAAGGCGTGAAGCATCCGGTGGCCCTGGTGTTTGGCCGTGAACGCACTGGCCTCACCAACGACGAGCTGCAGAAATGCCACTACCACGTGGCCATAGCGGCTAACCCTGAATACAGCTCTCTTAATCTGGCCATGGCGGTGCAGACTATCTGCTACGAAGTGCGGATGCACTGGTTGCAGGATCAGGCTCCCGAGGTGGTGAGTGAGGCGGATTATCCCAGTGCCGACCAGCTGGAAGGCTTCTATCAGCACCTGGAGCAGACCCTGCTCAAGACGGGTTTCATTGCTGACGACCATCCCGGGCAGGTGATGAGCAAGCTGCGTCGCCTGTTCAATCGGGCCCGTCCGGAAACGGTGGAGCTGAACATTTTGCGCGGTATTTTGACCTCGGTACAGAAGCCGAAACCGCAGGATTAAACCTGACTGTATTACTCAACCATATACTTGACTGTTTTAGTCGGGTATGTGACCATATGCCCATGTTGATTGGTTCGCAAGACGGTAAGGCATATGAGACTGACCTCAAAAGGACGTTACGCTGTGACTGCCATGCTCGACGTGGCGTTGCATGCAGAGCAGGGGCCTGTGCCTCTGGCTGATATTTCAGAACGCCAGGGCATCTCTTTGTCCTATCTGGAACAGCTGTTTGCCCGCCTGCGCAAGCATGGCCTGGTGAGTAGCGTACGTGGCCCGGGTGGCGGTTATCGCCTCGGTCTGGCCCCTGACGCCATCTCGGTCGGTCAGGTGATCACCGCAGTCGACGAGTCGGTGGATGCCACCAAGTGCCTAGGCAAAGGCGGTTGCCACGGCGGCACCCAGTGCCTCACTCACTCCCTGTGGCGTGATCTTAGCGAGCGCATTTCCAGTTTCCTGGGGGATATCACCCTGGCAGAGCTGGTGAGTCAGGCGGATGTGCGCCGGATCGCCGGCAAGCAAGACGAACAAATGAAAACCGTGTTGTCCCTGGTTGATCGGGCAGAACGCGGCGATGTGAGCTTGAAAGTCCAACTATAAACAAACGTGCTTTCCACAGTCGGTCGATGTGTGACCCTGGCTGTAACGGAGAAAAACATGAAACTGCCTATTTACCTTGATTATTCGGCAACCTGTCCGGTGGACCCGCGTGTCGCAGAAAAAATGATGCAGTGTCTCACCATGGATGGCCTGTTTGGCAATCCAGCATCCCGTTCCCACCGCTTTGGCTGGCAAGCCGAAGAGGCGGTAGACTTGGCCCGTAATCAAGTGGCAGACCTGATCGGTGCCGACCCGCGCGAGATCGTCTTCACCTCCGGCGCGACCGAATCCAACAACCTGGCCATCAAGGGCGTTGCCCATTTCTATGCTGGCAAGGGCAAACACATCATCACTTCCAAGACAGAGCACAAGGCAGTACTCGATACTTGTCGCCAGCTGGAGCGTGAAGGCTATGAGGTGACTTACCTCGAGCCGATGCCGAACGGTCTGTTCACCCTGGAGCAGATCGAAGGCGCCCTGCGCGATGACACCATTTTGGTCAGCATCATGCATGTGAACAACGAGATCGGCGTGGTGCAGAACATTGCCGCTATCGGCGATCTGTGCCGCTCCCGCAAGATCCTGCTGCACGTGGACGCGGTTCAGAGCGTGGGCAAAATCCCGGTGGATGTGGAAGCCCTGAAAGTGGATCTGCTCTCCGTGTCCGCCCACAAGGTATACGGCCCCAAAGGCATAGGTGCCCTCTACGTGCGTCGCAAGCCCCGCGTGCGTCTGGAAGCCCAGATGCACGGTGGCGGTCATGAGCGCGGCATGCGTTCTGGCACCCTGCCGACCCACCAGATCGTCGGCATGGGCGAAGCCTTCCGCATCGCCAAGGAAGAGATGGTGAGCGAAGGTCAACACATCATGGCTCTGCGTCAGCGTTTGTGGGATGGCATCAAGGACATCGAAGCCGTTTATATCAACGGTGACCTGGAACAGCGCGTGCCGGGCAACCTGAACGTCAGCTTCGCCTATGTGGAAGGGGAATCCCTCATCATGGCGCTGAAGGATCTGGCAGTCTCTTCCGGCTCGGCCTGTACCTCGGCCAGCCTGGAGCCCTCCTATGTGCTGCGTGCACTGGGTCTGAACGACGAGCTGGCGCACAGCTCCATCCGTTTCAGCTTGGGTCGCTTCACTACAGAAGAAGAGATTGATTACGCAATCAAGCTTATCCGTGACTCCATCGGTCGTCTGCGCGAGATGTCTCCCCTGTGGGAGATGTACAAAGATGGCGTCGATCTGAACACGGTCGAATGGGCTCATCACTGATCCACAGGATCAGTGATCAACGGAATTAGCAGGAGTTAGATATGGCTTACAGTGAAAAAGTAATCGACCACTACGAGAATCCCCGCAACGTAGGTGGCTTCGACAAGAACGATCCCAACATAGCGACCGGCATGGTTGGCGCCCCGGCTTGTGGCGACGTGATGAAGCTGCAGCTGAAGATCAGCGACGATGGCATCATCGAAGATGCCAAGTTCAAGACCTACGGCTGTGGCTCTGCCATTGCCTCCAGCTCCCTGGTGACCGAGTGGGTCAAGGGCAAGACGCTGGACGAGGCCGCCGGCATCAAGAACACCGACATCGCGGAAGAGCTGGCCCTGCCGCCGGTGAAGATCCACTGCTCCATTCTGGCTGAGGATGCCATCAAGGCCGCCATCGCCGATTACAAGCAGAAGAAAGGTCTCTAAGGTCAGGAGCGCAGTATGGCCATTACCATGACAGATGCCGCAGCGGCACGGGTTTCCTCTTTTCTGACCAACCGGGGCAAGGGCATTGGCCTTCGCCTCGGCGTCAAGACCACCGGCTGTTCGGGTCTTGCCTATGTGCTCGAGTTTGTCGATGAGCTGGCGGATGAAGATCAGGTGTTTGAGCAAAACGGTGTCAAAGTCATCGTCGATGCCAAGAGCCTGATCCATCTGGATGGCACTGAGCTGGACTTCGTCAAGGAGGGGCTCAACGAGGGCTTCCAGTTCAACAACCCCAACGCCAAGGGCGAGTGTGGTTGTGGCGAAAGTTTCAATGTCTAACCGGTTTGACATACGGTATGTTTTGCCGCTTGAACTGGCCGGAAACGGCCAGTTCAATATCGCCCACGCCAGGGGCGAGTGTGGTGGTGGCGAACGTGTCTAAGAGGCTTGCATGAATCATTTCGAGCTGTTTGGGCTGGTTGAAGGCTTCGAGCTCGATACCCGTCAGCTGGCGGATACCTACCGTCAGTTGCAAACCCAGTTCCACCCCGATCGTTTTGCCACGGCTCCCGAGCGGGAGCAACTGGTTGCGGTGCAACGTGCCGCCCAGATCAACGATGCCTTCACGACCCTCAAGGCGCCCCTGCGCCGAGCCGAGTATCTGCTCTCCCTGCGCGGCACCGAACTTCGTGGCGAGCAGCAAACCCTGCAAGACACTACCTTCCTGATGCAGCAGCTGGAGTGGCGTGAGCGGCTGGCCGACCTGAAAGGGGAGTCCGAGCCTGAGCGTGCCATCAAGGATTTTCGCCACGAAATCAGGCATGATCACCAGTTGTTGATGCAACGCCTGACGCAGGATCTCGCCGCTGGCGATGATGTGAGCGCGGCTGATTGCGTTCGCAAACTCAAGTTTGTCGACAAGCTCCTCGAAGAGCTGGAACGATTCGAAGACTCGCTGTTCGAGTCTTGATCCTTTAACGCTGGAATTTTGATTACCCATGGCATTACTGCAAATCGCCGAGCCCGGCCAGAGCGCCGCACCTCATCAGCATAAACGTGCCGTTGGCATCGATCTTGGCACCACCAACTCTCTCGTTGCTGCGGTTCGCAGCGGTCACGCCGATACCCTCTGCGACGAGCAGGGGCGCGATCTGCTGCCGTCTGTGGTGCACTATCAGTTTGACAATGGCCAGGCTGATGCCATTCGGGTCGGCTTCGACGCCAAGCGCGAGGCGGCCCTCGATCCGCACAACACCATCGTCTCCGCCAAGCGGATGATGGGCAAGGCGCTGGCCGATATCGATACCCGCCAGCAGCCTTACCAGTTTGTGGCCGCCGACAATGGCATGCCCCAGTTTCAGACCCGTCAGGGGCTGGTCAACCCGGTGCAGGTCTCTGCCGAAATCTTGAAGAAACTGGCCGAGCGGGGCGCTGCCGCACTGGGCGGTGAGCTGGATGGCGTTGTCATCACTGTGCCTGCCTATTTCGATGATGCCCAGCGTCAGGGCACCAAGGATGCGGCCCGTCTGGCCGGCTTACACGTGCTGCGCCTGCTCAATGAGCCGACCGCGGCCGCCATCGCCTACGGCCTCGACTCCGGTCAGGAAGGGGTGATTGCGGTCTACGATCTCGGCGGCGGGACCTTCGACATCTCCATCCTGCGGCTGCATCGCGGCGTGTTCGAGGTGATGGCCACTGGCGGCGACTCCGCCCTTGGGGGCGATGATTTTGATCACCTGCTGGCGGACTGGATCAAGGAGCAGGCCGGCCTTGAAGGTCTGCTCGACGCCCGTACCCAGCGCGAGCTGCTGGACGTGGCGGCCGCTGTTAAACACGGCCTGACCGATACCGTTCGGGTGCCCTGTGCCTTTGCCGGCTGGCAGGGCGAGGTGAGCCGCAGCCAGTTTGATGCGCTCATCATGCCGCTGGTCAAGCGTACCCTGCTGGCCTGCCGCCGCGCTCTGCGCGATGCGGATCTTGAGCAGGTGGAAGTGCTGGAAGTGGTGATGGTCGGTGGCTCCACCCGGGTGCCGCTGGTGCGCGAGCGGGTGGGCGATTTCTTCCAGCGTCCGCCGCTGACCCGTATCGACCCGGACAAGGTAGTGGCCATCGGCGCCGCCATTCAGGCCGACATTCTGGTGGGCAACAAGCCCGATGCCGAGATGCTGCTGCTGGACGTGATCCCGCTTTCCCTGGGGCTCGAGACCATGGGTGGCCTGGCCGAGAAGGTGATCCCGCGCAACACCACCATACCGGTGGCCCGCGCCCAGGAGTTCACCACTTTCAAGGACGGCCAGACCGCGATGGCGATCCATGTGGTACAGGGTGAGCGCGAACTGGTGGCCGATTGCCGCTCTCTGGCGCGTTTCACCCTGACCGGTATTCCGCCAATGGCGGCGGGTGCGGCCCACATTCGTGTCACCTTCCAGGTGGATGCGGATGGTCTGCTGTCGGTCAGCGCCATGGAAAAATCCTCTGGTGTGCAGGCCGAGATCCAGGTCAAGCCCTCCTACGGGCTGGGGGAGGAGGACATACTCACCATGCTGAGCGCCTCCATCGCCAATGCCCAGCAAGACATGGATGCCCGCATGCTGGCAGAGCAGCAGGTGGAGGCCGATCGTGTGGTCGAAAGCCTCAACGCCGCGCTGGCCACTGACGGTGATACGCTGCTGAGCGCCGCCGAGCGCGCCACCATCGACAGTGCGATCACCCATCTGCTGGCCATGCGCGCCGCAGGGACAACCAATCAAATCAAAGATGCCATCGAGGCGGCGGACGCTGCCAGTGGCGAATTTGCAGCCCGCCGGATGGATGCCTCCATCCGCAAGGTGCTGACCGGACAAAACGTCAACAAGGTGTAATATGCCAAAAGTGATTATTCTGCCCCATCCCGAGCTCTGTCCGGACGGTGCTGCCCTCGAAGGCCAGAGTGGCGAAACTATTCTGGACGTGGCACTGCGCAACGGTATCGAGCTCGAGCACGCCTGCGAGAAGTCCTGCGCCTGCACCACCTGTCACTGCGTGGTGCGGGAGGGGTTTGACTCCCTCGAGCCGAGCGATGAGTTGGAAGATGACATGCTGGACAAGGCGTGGGGACTGGAGCCGGAATCCCGCCTCAGTTGCCAGGCTAGACTGGCAGACGAGGATCTGGTGGTGGAACTGCCCAAGTACACCATCAACCTCGCCTCAGAACGCCATTGATGGCACCTTAATTACACATGAGTGAATTGAGCGTGCAGCATCTCATGGTGCAGTAATGATATGGTGAAGGCCGTGACCCTCGAGGGGAACGGCCTTTTTTGTACTCGTTATTTCCCTATTCATTAATGCAAGTGCCAATAAAAAGGAAGCAAGAGAAGATGGCTGACATGATGAAGGTAGTGTTGTCCACCCAGGCCGCTGCCGCCCATTGGGGCGAAGGCGCCCTGCTCAGTTTCAACGATGACCAGGTGCTGATCCATCTGGACCTTGCCCGCCAGGAGCAGGATGCACTGCGTGCCATCCAGCGTGCTGGCCGTCGACTCGAGTCGACCGGTATCAAGCGGGTCAAGCTGGCCGGTGAAGCCTGGGTTCTGGAGCGCCGCTACGCCTTCGCCCAGGGCTTCTATGCCGCCAAGGGAGTGCGTGAGCTGGACTTCGGTGAGCAGAGTGCTTCTGATGCCCGCGAGCTGGATGCGCTGATCAAGGCGAGCCGCTGGGTGCGCGAGGTGACCAACGGTTGTCCGGAAGATATTTATCCCATGAGCCTGGCGGAGTCATCCCTGCTGCTCATTCGTGGTCTGGCCGGGGATGAGGTGACTGCCCGTATCACGGCTGGCGAGGCGCTGCGTGAGGCGGGTCATATCGGGATCTGGTCGGTGGGCCGTGGCAGCGAGCGCGAACCCGTGCTGCTGGAGCTGGACTACAATCCGACCGGGGATCGCAATGCCCCCGTGGTGGCTGCCCTGGTGGGCAAGGGCATCACCTTCGACTCAGGTGGCTACTCCATGAAGTCCTCTGACAACATGCTGCCGATGAAGTCCGATATGGGCGGCGCCGCCATGGTGACCGGCGCCCTGGCGCTCGCCATCAGTCGCGGCCTCAAGCACAGGGTCAAGCTCATCCTCTGCTGCGCCGAAAACCTGGTCTCCGGCCACGCCTTCAAGCTGGGTGACATCCTCACCTACAAGAACGGCATCTCGGTCGAGATCCAGAATACCGATGCCGAAGGGCGTCTGGTGCTGGCCGACGGCCTGATGGCGGCCTCCGACAGTGGCGCGGCCTATATTCTCGATGCGGCTACCCTGACCGGCGCCGCCAAGACGGCGCTGGGTCGCGACTACAACGCCGTTTTTGCCCTCGATGAGACCGAGCAGCAGCGTGCCCTGGCTGCCGCCAGGGTCGAGCACGAGAAGGCCTGGGCCCTGCCGCTGGAGCCCTGGCATGTGGGCCAGCTCACCTCCGCCTTTGCCGATCTGGGCAATGTGGCTTCCGCCGAAGGCACGGCCGGTGCCACCACGGCGGCTGCGTTTTTGTCCCGCTTCGTGCGCGATGAGGGCAAGGGGTGGGTACACCTGGATCTGGCCGCGGCTTATCAAAAATCTGGCAACGATCTCTGGGCGACCGGTGCCAAGGGCCACGGTCTGCGCACGATCGCTCGCTGGCTGCAGGAGGTGACGATATGAACGTCTGGTTAAACCGTGAGTTCGCGCCAGCCGAGTGGGGGGAGGGAGCACTGCTCTCTCACCGTGCCAATGGCATGGTGATCCATCTGGTCACCGCCACGCCACTGCTCGATATCCAGCAGGCAGCGCGTCGCCTGTGCAGTCAGGGGATCCAGAAGGTGGCGCTGGCCGGTCATTGGGAGCGCGAGCAGCAGTGGGCCTTCGCCCAGGGGTTGCAAACTCCCAAGGCCGAAGTCGAGCTGCAGTGGGCCACCTCGTCGGAAGAGGACAGGGAAGAGCTGGAGGCACGCTGGTTGTGCGGGCGCTGGGTACGCGAGATGACCAATGCGACCCCGGAACAGCTGGGGCCGCTGGATCTGGCGGTGGAGGCGGCGGCCTTCATTACCGAGCTGGCGCCGGACAGGATCAGTCATCGCATCCTGAAAGGAGAGGCGTTGCAACAGGCTGGCTGGGTCGGCCTCTATCAGGTTGGCCGTGGCAGCGAGCGTGAGCCCGTGCTGCTGGAGCTGGACTACAACCCGACCGGGGATCGTAACGCCCTGGTGGCGGCGGCCCTGGTGGGCAAGGGCATCACCTTCGACTCCGGTGGCTACTCCATGAAAACCTCCCAGGGCATGCTCACCATGAAGCATGACATGGGGGGGGCGGCCATAGTGACCGGTGCCCTGGCGCTGGCCATACTGCGCGGCCTCGACAAGCGGGTGAAGCTCATCCTCTGCTGCGCCGAGAATCTGGTCTCTGGCCACGCCTACAAGCTGGGTGACATCCTCACCTACAAGAACGGCACTACGGTGGAAATCGTCAACACGGATGCAGAGGGGCGCCTGGTGCTGGCCGACGGCCTGCAACTGGCTAGCGACAGCGGGGCGCCGCTCATCATAGATGCAGCCACCCTGACGGGCGCCGCCGTGATGGCGCTGGGGGGGCGTTACAACGCCCTGTTTGGACTGGACAAGGGACTGGTGAGTCGTGCCATGGCTTACGCCGATGCCGAGCAGGAGCCCGCCTGGCCGCTGCCGCTGGAGCCCTGGCACCGCCAGCAGTGCCCGTCTCACTATGCCGACACGGCCAACAGCCGCCCTGTGCCGGGCGGTGGCCCGGGCGGCGCTTCCAACGCGGCGGGCTTCCTCTCTCGCTTCGTCGGCAATGAAGGACGGGGTTGGTTGCACGTCGATCTGGCCGCCTGTTTCAGCGAGAACGGTGACAGCCTGTGGGCGCCGGGCGCCAACACCCTTGGCATGCGCACCATAGCGCATACCCTGCTGGCGGAAGCGCGCTGAGCAGAATGACAATCGTCAAGGAAGGGCACCTGAGGGTGCCCTTTTCAACTGTGCTGGATTAGTGAGCAATAGGCTGGGTTTTAGAGGCTTAACAGGGCTATCGTGCACAAGCGCACATTTTTTCCTGCTGCACTGGGTCAAGATGAGTGGTGATGTTGTTTTGAGGACGCTTTTGTTTAATAAAAAGTTGCTTTTTTGTGTGTTGTTTCGGTTTTTGTTTACGTATAATCGCCGCCGAACATGGATTCTAACAATAAAACTCTGTAGTTAAGGAAAGATCTCAATGGCCATCGAACGTACCTTCTCTATCGTGAAACCGGATGCTGTCAGCAAAAACCTGATCGGTGCCATCTACAACCGCTTCGAGAGCGCTGGCCTGAAGGTCATCGCCGCCAAGATGCTGCACATGAGCAGCGAGCAAGCCGCCGGTTTCTACGCAGAACACCAGGGCAAGCCTTTCTATGATGCACTGGTCAGCTTTATGACCTCGGGCCCTGTGATGGTACAGGTGCTGGAAGGGGAAGAGGCCATCCGCCGTCACCGTGAAATCATGGGGGCGACCAACCCGAAAGAGGCCCAGGCCGGTACCCTGCGTGCCTGCTACGCCGAGAGCATCGACCGCAACGCGGTGCATGGTTCCGACGCCCCGGCCTCTGCCGCCCGTGAAATTGCCTACTTCTTCTCCGACAACGAGATCTGCCCGCGCCGCTGATCTTGTCCTGAGATGATCAAGGGAGCCTCGGCTCCCTTTTGTTTTTTGGCCTTTTGGTCAATATCCCCTTATTCTCCGGGTAGAAAGCCAGACCCATTATTTGTACAATGCCGCCCCCTGACATCGTCAGCCAATAATTTATGTAGTTTGTGGACTGAGGCCTTTGATGAGCGAAATAAAAACCAACCTGCTGGATCTTGATCGGGATGCCATGCGTGCCTTCTTCGTCGAACTGGGCGAGAAGCCATTCCGGGCAGATCAGATCATGAAGTGGATCTATCACTTCGGTTGTGATGATTTCGATCAGATGAACAACGTCAACAAGGTACTGCGCGAGCGCCTGAAGGCGATCGCCGAGATCCGCGCGCCGGAAGTGAGCCGTGAACAGCGTTCCGCGGATGGCACCATCAAGTGGGCGTTGCAGGTCGGCGGTCAGGAAGTGGAAACCGTCTACATCCCGGAAGAAGACCGAGCCACCCTGTGCGTCTCCTCCCAGGTCGGTTGCGCGCTGGCGTGCAAGTTTTGCTCCACCGCCCAGCAGGGTTTTAACCGCAATCTGAAAGTGTCCGAGATCATCGGCCAGGTGTGGCGCGCCGCCAAGATAGTCGGTGGCAAGCGCCCCATCACTAACGTAGTAATGATGGGCATGGGCGAGCCGCTGCTCAACCTCGCCAATGTGGTGCCTGCCATGCGCCTGATGATGGATGACTTCGGCTACGGTATCTCCAAGCGCCGCGTGACCATCTCCACCTCGGGTGTGGTGCCAGCGCTGGATATCCTTGGTGATCAAATTGACGTGGCCCTGGCCATCTCCTTGCATGCGCCGAACGACAAGCTGCGCTCCGAGATCATGCCGATCAACGACAAGTACAACATCGAGGACTTCCTCGCTGGAGTGCGCCGTTATCTGGCCAAGTCCAATGCCAATGGCGGCCGTGTGACGGTGGAGTATGTGCTGCTCGATCATATCAATGACGACATGCAGCATGCCCACGAGCTGGCCAAGGTGCTCAAAGACACCCCGAGCAAGATCAACCTGATCCCGTTCAACCCCTTCCCGGGCAACCCCTATGGCAAGCCGAGCAACAGCCGCATCGACCGTTTCTCCAAGGTGTTGATGGAATATGGCTTCACCGTCATCGTCCGCAAGACCCGTGGTGACGACATAGATGCCGCCTGCGGTCAGCTGGTGGGGGAGGTGATAGATCGCACCAAACGCACCATGAAAAATCGGATGCAACAGGATGGGATTTCCGTCAAAATGGTTTAAATAGCTAAGCCATTGTATAGTCAGGGAATGGATACACGTACATTGATCGTAGTGGCAGCGCTCTGCGCGCTGCCAGGCTGTGTTACCGAGACCACTTACGCGGGCCAAAATTCGACCCAGCGTGAAGTGGGTCCCGACCTCAAGGCTGCTGCCCAGACTCGTCTGGACTTAGGCATTCAATATCTTCGACAGGGCAATGCCGAGCAGGCCAAGTTCAACCTTGATCGCGCCCTTCAGTACGACCCCGACAACCCTCAGGTCTATATCGGCTTCGCTTACTTCTACCAGCAGGTAGAGGATTACAACGCGGCCGAGGAGAGCTACAAGAAAGCTCTCGCCATGGATCCGTCCAATGCTGACGCAATGAACAACTATGGTGCCTTCCTGTGCAACCGTGGTCGCTTCGACGAGGCGGAGAAGGCCTTCCTGCAGGCGATCAGCCAACCCAATTACATCAAGATTGCTGATACCTATGAAAATGCGGCACTTTGCGCCGCGCAAAATCGTAGAAATGATAAAGCAAGCGAGTACTATCGCTTGGCCTTGGGGTATAATCCCCGCAATCCAAGGTTATTGCTGGACATGGCTGAGCTTTCCATGAAAGATGACAAGCTGCCAGATGTGCAGGCCTATCTCGCTCGTTTCGCCGATGCGTCAGACGAGAACGAGAGCAGTCTCTGGTTGAGATTGCGGCTGGCTCAGGCCATGGACAAACCGGCACTCCTTCACCAATTCGGCACTGAGCTGGTAAGGCAATATCCCTCTTCGCAACAAGCCAAGCGTTACTTAGCCAATGACTACTGAACAGCCACACGATTTTCAAGACGACTCTCAGGTAGCAGGCCCAGGCCAGCTGCTGCGCAACGCCCGTGAACAGCTTGGCTGGACACGAGAACAGGTTGCGTCCCGCATTCACCTTCGTCTGACCCTGATTGCTGCGATCGAATCAGATACGTATGACAAGCACACTTCCCATACCTTTATCCGGGGCTACCTGCGTACCTACGCCAAGCTGGTCGGCATCCCGGATGAAACCATCCTGGCCGCCTACGACAAGCTGGGGCTGACCCCTCCCGACAACATCGATATGCAGAGCTTCTCCCGTCGCTCGCGCCAGCAGGCCAACGACAGTCGGCTAAAGGTGGTGACCTGGCTGGTGATCTTGGTGCTGATCGCGCTCTCCGTCGCCTGGTGGTGGCAGAGCACGGCGCGCCGCTCCGCCGGTGACGAGGCCCTGGCGGCCACTGAAATGAGCGCTACCATCGTGGTGCCCTCTGCCGAGGCGTCGCCAGAGATTGTTAACCCTGTTCTCATTGAGGGGGCGGTGCAATCACCGGTTGCAGTCGACGCTAGCGTGGCTGCACCGATCTCCGCGGCGACCGGCACCGAGGCTGCGGTCTATGCTCCCGTAGCTGATGCCGCCGTGGCGACTGTGGCCGCTGCGGGTGTGTCGACGCTGGCGGTAGCAGACGATGCGACGACGGATCCCGCCAAGGCACCTCAGCTCAAGATGAGTTTCACCGCCGACTGCTGGCTGGACGTCAAGGATGCCAAGGGCAAGACACTGTTCAGCGGCCTGAAAAAGGCAAATGATCAACTGGTATTGGAAGGACCCGAGCCGCTCAAGCTCATCATTGGCGCGCCCATGGCGGTCAATATGGAATATCAGGGCAAGTCCATCGACATGAGCCGTTACAACAACGGCCGGACTGCTCGCCTCTCACTGCCGCAGGAGTAATCTGTCCGCCATGTCCGCTCACGAATCTCCCATCATTCGTCGTAAATCCAGGCAGATCATGGTCGGTAACGTACCGGTTGGGGGCGACGCACCCATCACGGTCCAGACCATGACCAACACCAAGACCACGGACGTAGCCGCCACCGTCGAGCAGATCCGGCGGATCGAACGGGTTGGCGCCGACATAGTCCGGGTCTCGGTACCCACCATGGAAGCGGCGGAAGCCTTCAAGCTCATCAAGCAGCAGACCCGTATCCCCATCGTTGCCGACATCCACTTCGACTACCGCATCGCGCTCAAAGTGGCCGAGTATGGCGCCGACTGCCTGCGCATCAACCCGGGCAACATAGGCAACGAAGAGCGGGTACGTGCCGTGGTCGATTGCGCGCGCCACTACAACATTCCAATCCGCATCGGCGTCAACGGCGGTTCTCTTGAGAAAGACATTCAGGAGAAGTACGGTGAGCCGACCCCGCAGGCGCTGCTTGAGTCGGCCATGCGCCACGTGGATTACCTGGATCGCTTCAACTTCGACAACTTCAAGGTGAGCGTCAAGGCGTCAGACGTCTTCCTGGCCATCGGGGCCTATCGCCTGCTGGCCAAACAGATCGAGCAGCCGCTGCACCTTGGCATCACGGAAGCGGGCGGTTTTCGCGCTGGCGCAGTGAAATCCGCTGTCGGGCTTGGCATGCTGCTGGCCGATGGCATAGGCGATACCATTCGTATCTCGCTGGCGGCGGATCCGGTGGAAGAGATCAAGGTAGGCTTTGATATCCTCAAATCCCTGCGCATCCGTTCCCGCGGCATCAACTTCATTGCCTGTCCTTCCTGTTCTCGTCAGGAGTTCGACGTGATCGGTACCGTCAACGCCCTGGAAGAGCGGCTGGAAGACATCATCACCCCCATGGATGTCTCCATCATCGGCTGTGTGGTTAACGGGCCGGGCGAGGCGCTGGTCTCCGATCTGGGGCTGGCGGGGGCCGCCAACAAGAGCGCCTTCTACGAGGGCGGTCAGCGGGTCGACCGGCTGGACAACAAGGATCTCATCCCGATCTTGGAGCGCCGCATTCGCGCCCGGGCGGCCATGCTGGATCCGGCCAACCAGATCCTGGTGGACGAGGGTTGAGCCAGTGCGGGGCCACCTAGGGTGGCCCCGTCTTTAGGTTGCTGATTTTAAATCCCGCATTGGAACGCCCCGATTTTACCTCAGGGTCGAAAATCCCTATAATGCGGCCAAATTTCACGTCTTTTTCTCGAGTATCAACGTGGCAAAACAGATCCAAGCTATTCGCGGTATGAACGATTGCCTGCCGGAGCAGAGCCCGGTATGGCAGAAAGTAGAACAGATACTGCGCCAAGTGGTCGCCAGCTATGGCTACAGCGAAGTGCGCATGCCGATCGTCGAGCAGACTCATCTGTTCAAGCGTGCCATCGGTGAAGTGACCGACGTGGTTGAAAAAGAGATGTACAGCTTCGAAGACCGCAACGGCGACAGCCTGAGCCTGCGTCCGGAAGGGACCGCCAGCTGCGTCCGTGCCGGTATCGAGCACGGTCTTCTCTATAACCAGGAACGCCGTATGTGGTACATGGGTCCCATGTTCCGCCACGAGCGTCCCCAGAAGGGCCGTTACCGCCAGTTCCACCAGTTCGGGGTCGAGCTGTTTGGCATCAAGGGGCCAGATATTGACGCCGAACTCATCATGCTGACCCACCGCCTGTGGCGTCTGTTCGGCATCAGCGGTCATGTCACCCTGCAGCTCAACACCCTGGGTCAGAGTGCCGAGCGCGCCGCCTATCGCGATGCCCTGGTGGCCTACCTTGAGCAGTACAAGGATCAGCTGGACGAAGAGAGCCAGCGCCGCATGTACAGCAACCCGCTGCGGGTGCTCGACTCCAAGGATGCCAAGGTACAGGCCATTCTGGTGAATGCCCCGCGTCTGTTCGATCACCTGGGTGAAGAGAGCCTGGCTCACTTCGAAGGGCTCAAACGCCTGCTCACCGCCGCTGGCATCCAGTTCGAAGTGAACGAGCGTCTGGTGCGCGGCCTTGACTATTACAACCTCACCGTGTTCGAGTGGGTCACCACCAGCCTGGGTGCTCAGGGCACCGTCTGTGCCGGTGGCCGTTACGACGGCCTGGTGGAGCAGCTTGGCGGTCAAGCGACCCCGGCCGTGGGCTTTGCCATGGGCATGGAGCGTCTGGTGCTGATGCTGGAGACTCTCGAGCTCAACGGCGATATCCGTCCTGCGGTGGATGTCTATCTGGCCATGGTGGGCGAGGGGACCGAGCAGGCTGGTTTCGCGCTTGCCGAGCGGCTGCGTGATGCCCTGCCTGACTTGCGCCTGATGAGCCACTGCGGTGGCGGCAACTTCAAGAAACAACTCAAGCGTGCCGACAAGTGCGGTGCGGCCATTGCCCTGATCCTTGGTGAAACCGAGGTGCAAAACGGGGAGATCACCATCAAATATCTGCGTGGCCAGGCCGAGCAACAGACCGTCACGGTCGACGCCGCCATTGCCCTGCTGGCAGCCAAAGGAGAGTAAGCAGTGGAAGTTTATACCACCGAAGAACAACAGGTTGAGGTCATCAAGAGCTGGTGGAAAGAGAACGGAACCTCGGTGCTCGCAGGAACTGTTATCGGTCTGGTTGGGCTCTTTGGCTGGCGTTATTACAACGAGCGTCAGCAGACCAACCAGGAAGCCGCTTCCCAGGCCTACAACGAGATCTCGGCCCAGCTGGCCAAAGGGGATGCCGCCGCCTTCGAACAGGTGCAAAGCTTCATCAGTGCCCACCAGGGTGATGCTTACGCCGAGCTGGCCGCCCTGCAACTGGCTGCGGCTGCCGTCAAGGCAAACAAGCTGGATCTGGCTGTCGAGCAGCTGACCCTGGTGGCGAACAGTGGTGATGAGAGCATTCGTCCCATCGCTGGCCTGCGTCTGGCCCGGGTCTTAAATGATCTGGGCAAGGCCGATGAGGCCCTGGCCCAGCTTGGCAAGATCAACAATGACGCCTTCAAGGCCCAAGTGGCGGAAGTGCGTGGCGACATCCTGCTCAAACAGGGCAAGGCCGAAGAGGCGCGCGATGCCTATCAGGCGGCGGCCGATGCCGGCGGCCTGCAGGGTAGTGGCGAGCTCAAGCTGAAGATGGACGATCTGGCGCTGCCAGCCGTGACCACGGGTGGAGCTCCGGATGCGTAATCTGTTCAAGATGATGGTGTTGGGGGCAGCAGTCTCCTTCGCCCTGCAGGGGTGCTCCCTGTTCAGCTCCGAAGAAGATCTCAATCCGATGGCACCTTTGCCCGTGGTTGAATCTGCCTTCACTGCCAACATCGTCTGGTCCTCTTCCGTCGGGAATGGCATAGGTGACTTCTACTCCCAGCTCAAACCTGTGGTGGAAGAGGATCGCATCTTTGCCGCGGCCCGCGATGGCACTGTGAGTGCCTTCGATCGCGCCAGCGGCAAGGTGCTGTGGCGTGTGGACTTGGCTGACTTGCCCATCAACGCCGACAAGCGCAGCGCCCGTCTCTCCGGCGGTCTGGTCTCTCGCTACGGCAAGCTGTTCCTCGGCTCCGAGAACGGGGTGGTTTACGCCCTGAACGCAGAGAACGGGGAAGTACTGTGGCAGACCTCGGTGCCGGGTGAAGTGGTGGCAAGCCCTGTCGTCGAAGATGGTCGTGTGGTGGTGCTGACCACCTCGGGTCGCCTGGTGGCGCTCGATACCGATGAAGGCAAGTTGCAGTGGACCCTGGCGGAAGAGCAGCCGCCGCTGACACTGCGCAGTGCCGGTGCCCCGGTCATTACCAATGGCGCGGTGATTTATGGTCGTGCCGATGGCAAGGTTGGCATTGCACTGCTGAGCAACGGTCAGCCGGTTCGTCAATCCAAGGTGGCTGATCCCCGTGGTGCCACTGAGCTTGACCGCATGGTCGACGTCGATGCCAGCCCGCTGATCGCCGGCGATGAGCTCTATGCCATTGCCTACAATGGTCAGCTGATGGCACGCAAGCTGATGACGGGTGACGAGGTGTGGAAGCGCAAGTACTCCGGCTACCGCGACATGGCGGTGACCGGCAATGCCATCGTGCTGACCGACAGCCGCAGCCATCTGTTTGCCGTTGACAGACGCAACGGGCTTGAGCTGTGGTCCAATACCCAGCTGGAAAACCGAACCGTGACTGCCCCTGTCATCTTGGGTGACTATGTGGTGGTCGGCGATGTGGAAGGTTACCTGTATTGGCTGGATCGTACCGACGGTACCATCAAGGCCGTGCAGCAGCTCGACAGCAGTGGTCTCTACGCCGCCCCCTTGGTGGACGGTGACACCCTGTATGTGCAGAGCCGTGGCGGTAAGTTGTACGCAATTTCGCGTCCCTGATCGCCCGTCAATGTGAATATCCGGCTCCTGGTCTTCGGACCCGGAGCCTTTGTCGTCTTGAGAATGAGGCTTTTATGACTCCTGTAGTAGCCCTGGTGGGCCGCCCCAACGTGGGGAAATCCACCCTGTTTAACCGCTTGATCCGTACCCGGGATGCCCTGGTGGCCGACTTCCCCGGTTTGACCCGGGACCGTAAATACGGTCAGGCGAAGTTGGGCGAGCTGGAATTTATCGTGGTGGATACCGGTGGTATCGATGGCACCGAAGAGGGGATCGAGCTGAAGATGGCCGAACAGTCCCTGCTGGCCATCGAAGAAGCCGATGTGGTGCTGTTCATGGTGGATGCCCGTGCCGGTCTGACTGCGGCGGATCAGGCCATCGCCGAGCACCTGCGCAAGACCCACAAGACGGTGTTTCTGGTGGCCAACAAGACCGATGGCATCGACGGTGACTCCGCCGTGTCCGAGTTCTACGGTCTGGCGCTGGGGGAGGTCTATCAGATTGCCGCCGCCCACGGCCGTGGCGTGCTGAGCCTGTTGGAGCTGGCGCTGGCCCCCCACCTGGAAACCCTGGTCGATGCCGCTGCCGAAGAAGATGCGCAGGATGAAGAAGAGGACTTCGACGAAGAAGCCCTGCTGCGCATGGTAGCCGCCGGTGATCTCGATACCAGGGAAGATACCAAGGAGACCCCGTTCGCCGACTTGCCCATCAAGTTCGCCATCGTCGGTCGCCCCAACGTCGGCAAATCGACCCTGACCAACCGCATGCTGGGTGAAGACCGCGTCATCGTCTATGACATGCCGGGGACCACCCGTGACTCCGTCTATGTTCCGATGGAACGTGACGAGCAGAAGTACGTCATCATCGATACCGCCGGTGTGCGTCGTCGTGGCAAGGTGCACGAGACGGTGGAGAAGTTCTCCGTCATCAAGACGCTCAAGGCTATTGAAGATGCGAACGTCTGCCTGCTGGTGATCGATGCCCAGGAGACCATCACGGATCAGGATTTGAGCATCCTCGGCTTCGTGCTTCACTCAGGCCGATCAGTGGTGCTGGTGGTGAACAAGTGGGATGGCCTGGATCAGAAGGTGAAAGAGGACGTCAAGAACGAGCTGGACAGACGCCTGGGCTTCATCGATTTTGCCCGTGTCCACTTCATCTCTGCTCTGCACGGCAGCGGCGTCGGCCACCTGTTTGAATCCATCCAGGAGGCGTACCAGTCCGCCACCCGCCGTACCAGCACCGCCATGCTGACCCGCATCATGCAGATGGCTCAGGAAGATCACCAGCCGCCCATGGTGAACGGTCGCCGCGTCAAGCTGAAGTATGCCCACGCCGGTGGTTACAACCCGCCCCGTATCGTGATCCACGGCAACCAGTTGAACGACCTGCCGGATTCGTACAAGCGATATCTCATCAACTACTTCCGCAAGTCGCTCAAGATCATGGGCTCCCCGATCCGGGTCGAGTTCCAGGAGTCGGCCAACCCGTTTGAGGGGCGGAAGAACACCATGACCCTGAGCCAGGAGCGTCAACGCAAGCGCCTGCTCAAGGCCAAAACCAAGAAATAAGGCCCAGCGGCTGCCCTCACCGGCAGCCGTTTTTTCTGGGTAAGAGGCGAGGGGGATCTGCTGTGGGGTGGCCCACAGCACATTCACTTTGAGAGGCGTCGAGTATGAGCACCCTGATATGCCCGGCCTGCAGCGCCGAGCTGGACAGCCGCAGCCCCGAGATCCGCTGTGGTCAGTGTCAGGCCCGTTATCGCATCCGGGCCTTGTGTCCGACCTGCCAGCAAGAGCTGGAGCGGCTCAAGGCCTGCGGCGCTGTGGATTACTTCTGTAACCACTGCAACAGCCTGGTGTCGAAGCGCACGGTGATCTTTGAGGCGACCCCGGCAGGGCAGGCGTGAGGCAATAAAAAACCCGGCAAATGCCGGGTTTATGCTGTGTGTTCTGCTATCAGCAAGGTGTAGGAGCGGTTTCTGCGCCATATCTTGCGTTTGATGTCATTGAGCTTGAGTTTACGTCTGGGGCTCCAGGCGCACTTTGCTTTTCTGACCAGTGTGGTTCTTCTGCGAGCTCGCATCTTGGTCTCCTCCCATTGGATGGCCATCCCGGCCTTGATGAATGGAGCCCATCTGAAAATGCGGTCATCCAGCTGGCAAGCTGATGAAATCAGTCGATAAAAACAGTTTCGGACAGGCCCCGGCACATCCGGATGGTAACAGAGAACCGACCCGTAAAACAAACTGGTCAACAGGCTTCAACGCAGGGTGATCTGTTTGACCACTTCGGCGATGACGGTGGGGCGTTCGGCACTCTGTGGCTCGCTGCTGTCGTCGTCATCCAGCTCCTCGCGGCGGTGGGCCTTCTGCTGCTCGTTGTCGAGCCAGAGCAGGCTCTGGTAATACTGGCGCACGTTGTTGACGTAGTTGCGCGCCTCGCCGCCCCGGGCATAGCCGTAGCGTGCCTTGCGGTGCCAGCGCGCCTGCTGCAGCAGGGGCAGTACCTCCTTCACGTCGCTCCAGGCGTCGGGGTTCTTGCCGAGCTCCTTGGTCAGACGGCGGGCATCCATCATGTGGCCGTAGCCGATGTTGTAGGCGGTGAGGGCAAACCACACCTTCTCGTCATCGGGCACGGAGGCGGGCACCTTCTCCATCATCTGTTGCAGATAGCGGGCACCGCCCTTGATGCTCTCCTCCGGGTGCAGCCGGTTGTTGACCCCCATCGCCTTGGCGGTGGGCTCGGTCAGCATCATCATGCCGCGCACGCCTGTGTAGGAGCGCGCTTCAGGATCCCAGTGGGACTCCTGATAGCTGATGGCGGCCAGCAGGCGCCAATCCACCACGCTGGCGTGAGTCTTGAACAGATCCTGATACTTGGGCAGCAGGCTTTTGGCCCGCTGCAGGAAGGTGCGGGTGTCGACGAAGTCGAAGTTCTGCACATGGCCGAAGTACTTCTCGTCCAGCTTGGCGATGGCGCCATCCATGAAGCGCTGACCGAAGAAGTCGATGATGCTGGCGTAGAGGCTGTCATCGGGCAGCTTGGTCATGGCCCAGGCCACGGTCTGGTTTTTGGAGAGGGTCAGCCCCTCGGTGAGCTCGGGGTAGTAGCGCTGGGTACGGGCCAGCACCGTATCTTGCACCACTGTGTAATCAATCTTGCCGTCGGCCACCTGCTTGAGCAGCTCTTCCACGTCTGCGTCCCGGTTGGTACTCCACGTCAGATTGGGGTGCTGTTTGCTGAGCTCCTTGAGCAGGTCTTCACCGGTGGAGCCGGCAGGCACCACAATGGAGCCCTTGAGATCCCCTAACTCCTTGGGTTTGGGGGAGCCGTTGCGATAGACCAGCTTGGGGGAGACCTGATAAAAGCCAGGGCCGAAGCGAAACAGGGCACGCCGCTCCGGGGTCACGACGATGGCGGCGGCGGCGAGATCCAGCTTGCCCTTCTTGAGCAGCTCGACCAGTTCGGCGGTGGAGTAGACAGGGACTATGGTGAGCTCGACGCCCAACCAGTCGGCATAGCTTTTCGCCAGCTCGTAATCGAAGCCCTGGGCGGTCTCGTCACGCTGGTAATAGGAGGTGGGGCCATAGATGGTGCCAACCCGGATCTCGCCTCGTTGGCGGATCTGTTCCAGCTGGCTGGAAGGGGTGTAGAAGTTACAACCGACCAGGGTCAGCAGCAACATCAGCCCGATAAGCAGTCGAAAAATGCAGCGCAAGTAGCGGAGTACCCTTGTTGAAAAAATCAGCATTTGTCAAAAAAGAGGGACCTTTATACCAGAGAGTGTGCACCGAGTCACACTCGGTAAATCAAGAAAAACGTTTGTCCGGCGTCGGCCTGATCCCTATAATATGCGCGTCTCAATTCCCCCCCACTTTAACACTTGGTGAGAAAGGTCATATGGATATCTTGCGTGGTGCCCCAGCACTGTCTGATTTTCGTGTCCAAAAACTGCTGCAACACTTCGCACAGATGAGAGAGGAGAACGGAGTAGAGATAGAGGATGTCTATGCCGAATATGTGCACTTTGCCGAGCTCTCGAGCCCGCTGTCACCGCCCGAGCGAGCGACATTGGGCCAGCTCCTGCGCTACGGCCCGACCATCCCCGAACACACCCCCAGCGGTCAGCTGTTTCTCGTTACCCCCCGCCCCGGCACTATCTCCCCCTGGTCTTCCAAAGCAACCGACATCGCTCACAACTGCGGCTTGAATCAGGTCAAGCGGCTGGAGCGTGGTATTGCCTATTACCTGACCATCAAGGGGCAGGGTGAGCTGAGCGCCGCCCAACGCAGCGCCATTGCCGCCGTGTTGCATGATCGGATGATGGAAGTGGTGTTTGCCGACATGGACGCTGCGAGCGCCCTGTTTGCTCACCACGAGCCGCGCCCCTTCACCCAGGTGGATGTGCTGGCCGGTGGCCGTAGTGCCTTGGCCTCGGCCAACGTGGCGCTGGGTCTGGCGCTGGCCGATGACGAAATCGACTATCTGGTGGAGAACTTCACCCGCCTGGGTCGCAACCCCAACGACATCGAGCTCTACATGTTTGCCCAGGCAAACTCCGAGCACTGTCGTCACAAGATCTTCAACGCCGACTGGACCATAGACGGCGAGCTGCAGCCCAAGTCGCTGTTCAAGATGATCAAGAACACCTTCGAGCAGACGCCGGATCATGTCCTCTCTGCCTATAAAGACAACGCCGCCGTGATGGAAGGCAGCCAGGGTGGTCGCTTCTTCCCGAGCCCCGCCAGTGGTGAGTACCAGTATCATCAGGAGCGCGTCGACATCCTGATGAAGGTGGAGACCCACAACCACCCGACCGCTATCTCCCCCTTCCCGGGGGCAGCCACCGGCTCCGGCGGCGAGATCCGTGACGAAGGTGCAACCGGCCGTGGGGCCAAGCCCAAGGCGGGTCTGGTGGGCTTCACTGTTTCCAACCTGCGCATTCCCGGTTTCGAGCAGCCCTGGGAGCAGGATTTCGGCAAACCAAGCCGTATCGTCAGCGCCTTTGACATCATGCAGGAGGGGCCGCTGGGCGGCGCCGCCTTTAACAATGAGTTCGGTCGTCCGGCCATTCTCGGCTACTTCCGCACCTTCGAAGAGGAAGTGCCAAGCCACAACGGCGTCGAGGTGCGTGGCTATCACAAGCCCATCATGCTGGCGGGCGGCATGGGCAACATCCGCAGCGAACACGTTCAGAAAGGGGAGATCCCGGTCGGGGCCGCCCTGATAGTGTTGGGCGGCCCGGCCATGAACATCGGCCTGGGCGGCGGCGCAGCCTCCTCCATGGCCTCCGGCCAGTCTGCCGAAGATCTCGACTTTGCCTCGGTGCAGCGCGACAACCCCGAGATGGAGCGCCGCTGCCAGGAGGTGATCGACCGCTGCTGGCAGCTGGGGGATGAGAACCCCATCGTCTTCATCCATGACGTGGGGGCCGGTGGCCTCTCCAACGCCATGCCGGAGCTGGTCAACGACGGTGAGCGCGGTGGTCGTTTTGATTTGCGCGCTATCCAGAGTGACGAGCCGGGCATGAGCCCGCTGGAGATCTGGTGTAACGAGTCCCAGGAGCGTTATGTGTTGGCGGTGGCCCAGAACAAGCTGCCCCTGTTCAAGGCGCTGTGCGAGCGTGAGCGCGCGCCCTATGCGGTTATCGGCACTGCTACCGAAGAGAAACATCTGACGCTGTCGGATGCGCATTTTGACAACCAGCCCATCGACCTGCCGCTGGACGTGTTGCTGGGCAAGGCGCCCAAGATGCACCGCGACGTGGTGACCCTGCCTGCCCAAGGCAAAGCGCTCCAGCTCGATGGCATCACCCTGAGTGATGCGGCCGAGCGGGTACTGCGCCTGCCGACCGTGGCGGAGAAATCCTTCCTCATCACCATCGGCGATCGCAGCGTGACCGGTCTGGTTAACCGCGACCAGATGGTTGGCCCCTGGCAGATCCCGGTGGCCGATTGCGCTGTCACCGCCGCCACCTACGACAGCTATCACGGCGAAGCCATGTCGATGGGCGAGCGCACCCCGGTTGCGCTGCTCTCCCACGCCGCCTCTGCCCGCATGGCGGTGGCCGAAGCGCTCACCAACCTGGCACCGGCCCACATTGGATCGCTCAAGCGGGTCAAGCTTTCCGCCAACTGGATGTCCGCAGCCGGTCATCCGGGTGAGGATGCTGGCCTCTATGAGGCGGTCAAGGCGGTGGGCGAGGAGCTCTGCCCGGCCCTTGGCATCACCATTCCGGTCGGCAAGGACTCCATGTCCATGAAGACCCGCTGGCAGCAGGATGGCAAGGAGCACAGCGTCACCTCGCCGCTCTCCCTGCTCATCACCGCCTTTGCCCGGGTTGAGGATGTGCGCAGCACGGTCACCCCGCAGCTGCGTACCGATCTCGGTGAGACCGACCTTATCCTCATCGACCTTGGCAACGGCAAGCAGCGTCTCGGTGCCTCTGCCCTGGCGCAGGTTTATCGCCAGCTGGGCGACAAGGCGCCGGATCTCGACAATCCGGTGCAGCTGAAGGGCTTCTTCAACGCCATTCAGGCGCTGGTGGCCGATCGTAAACTGATCGCCTATCACGACCGCTCCGACGGCGGCCTGTTCGTCACCCTGACCGAGATGGCCTTTGCCGGTCACTGCGGCCTCGATATCCAGCTCGATCGCATCGGTGGCGAACTGTTGCCGGCGCTGTTCAACGAGGAGCTGGGTGCTGTCATTCAGGTGCGCCGTGACGACAAAGAGGCTGTGATGACCCTGCTGGCCGGTCACGGTCTGGCGGCCTGCTCCCACGTGCTGGGCACAGTGCGCGAGGGGGATCTCATCACCCTCACGCGTGCAGGTCAGGAGGTCTATCGCGCCAGCCGCACTGCGCTTCGCACCCTCTGGGGCGAGACCAGCTGGCAGATGCAGCGTCTGCGGGACAACCCGGCGTGCGCCGATCAGGAACATGCGGCCCGTCAGGACGCCACCGATCCGGGTCTGCAGGCCAAGCTCAGCTACAACCTGTCTGAGGATGTGGCTGCGCCCTATATCGCCCGTGGTGTCTCCCCCCGTTTGGCTGTGCTGCGCGAGCAGGGGGTCAACTCCCACGTGGAGATGGCGGCGGCGTTTGATCGTGCCGGCTTTGCCGCAGTGGATGTCCACATGAGTGACATTCTCTCCGGCCGCATCAAGCTGGAGGAGTTCCAGACCCTGGTGGCCTGTGGCGGTTTTTCCTACGGCGATGTGCTGGGGGCGGGGGAAGGCTGGGCCAAGTCCATCCTGTTCAACGACAACGCCCGCGAGCAGTTCCAGCGCTTCTTCGAGCGTGGTGACACCCTCTCCTTGGGTGTGTGTAACGGTTGCCAGATGATGTCCAACCTGCGCACCCTGATCCCGGGGGCCGATCTGTGGCCGCGCTTTGTGCGCAACCGCTCCGAGCGCTTCGAAGCACGCTTCAGTCTGGTGGCGGTGCAGGAGTCTCCCTCCGCCTTCTTCGCCGGCATGGCGGGTTCCGTGATGCCCATTGCCGTCTCCCATGGGGAAGGGCGGGTGGAGGTGCGCGATGCCGCTCACCTGAGCGCGTTGCAGGCCAGCGGTCTGGTAGGACTGCGGTTTGTCGATAACCGCGGCAGCGTGACCGAGCAGTATCCGGCCAACCCGAATGGCTCACCGAACGGTATCACCGCGGTGACCACGCAAGATGGTCGCGCCACCATCATGATGCCGCACCCTGAGCGGGTGTTCCGCACCGTGGCCAACTCCTGGCACCCGGACAACTGGGGCGAGGATGGTGCCTGGATGCGGATGTTCCGCAACGCCCGGGTGCAACTGGGTTAATCCCGCAGCGCAATCTGCAGTAATCAAAAACCGGCCAGCTGGCCGGTTTTTGTCTCTCTGTTTACTGCTAGGCTGCGTTCCTAACGTGGTTGAAAAACGTTCTCCTCATGCTATGGGGCCCCATCCTTCCTGAAATACCGCATCTATTCACGTCACCACCACCTTGATAGGCCTCTTTAGAAGCCCTTTTTATGGCCTGCCATTGCCGCGCCTGAAATTTGAACACCTTGAGCACAACCTAGCCGTTGCCCAGCTCGTGGGGGATGAAATCGCCCCGATCCAGAATGCGCAGGCAGGCATCCACCACCGCCTCGTCCAGTTGGGCTCCCCGCATCTGTATGATGTGAGCCCTGGCCTGGGGAATGCCGAGGGCGGCACGGTAGGGACGATCCGAAGACATGGACTCGACAATGTCGGCCACGGTGAGAATGCGCGCCTCCAGCAAGATCTGATCCCCCTCGAGACCCTCGGGATAGCCGGAGCCGTCGAGATACTCATGATGCTGGTGGATCATCTGGGCGATGGGCCAGGGGAAGGCGATGTCCTTGAGGACCTGGTAACCGGCAGTCGGGTGCTCCTTGACCAGATTGAACTCCTGGGGTGTCAGCTTGCCCGGTTTGGTGAGGATGTCGACCGGTACCTGGATCTTGCCGATGTCGTGCACCATGGCCCCCAGATAGAGGCCGCGAAGCTGCTTGTCGCCCAGTACCAGCTCGCGGCCTATGGCCATGGCCAGCGTGGCGACGTGTTTCTGGTGACCTGCGGTGTAGGGATCGCGCTGCTCCAGTACGGCGGCGATGGCACCCAGGGCATCCTCCAGCGCGAGCTCCAGTTGACGGGCATACAGCACCTTGTCCCGCTGCGCGGCGAGATAGGCCTGTTGAGTGCCACGGGCTTGCAGGCCATAGGCCAGGTAATCGGCCAGTTGGCTGAAGAGTCGCACCTCTTCCCCGGTGAAGACCCTGGCGTGCGGGCTGTGGATGAGCAGAGCGCCCCGCACGGTGGAATTCCATTGTAGCGGGAGCAGCAGGCGGGCCCGCAAGGTGGCCGAATGATGGACAACCTCGCTCGCCAATGCTTCGTTGCGTGGCTCGCCATCGCAGATGGTCTGACGCAAGGCCGGATCCCGGGTGAGCCAGTGGTCGTTGGTAAACCAGGTGGCGTTGCCCGCCTGCGCCAGTATCTGCAGTGCATCCTGATCCACGGCCTCCTGCAGCACAGTCACGAGGGGAAAACGGCCATCAAAGGTGATGGCGTCACAGATCTCCTGCAGCAGCACCTGCTCATCCCCCTGCCTGAGCATGGCATGGTGGGCGCGGCCAATGGCCTCCAGCGTCCAGGTATATTGCAGCAACTGCTCCTGCTGCTGTTTCTGCTCCGTGATGTCATCGAAAAAGACCCCGACACCGATCACCTCGCCCAGCTCATCGCGCAGGGGGAACTTGGTGGTGCTGAGCCAGCGAGCCTCGCCGTCCTTGAGGTAGGGCTCTTCGTGCTGGTGCGTTGTGCCGTTGGTCATGACCCTGAGATCGTCATCCCGATAGCGTTGGGCCAGCTCGGCCGGGAAAAAGTCGGCATCACACTTACCGATGATCTGGGCAGGCTCCAGGGCGAGATCATCGGCCAGCAGTCGGTTGCAGGCAGTGAAGATGGAGCGGGTATCCTTGAGCAGGACACGGTAGGGCAGCTGATCCATCACCTGAGCGCAGAGGGGGCCGGCGGGCAACGGCAGCTGGGCGCCGAGCTGACGGCGGGACGAGGTATCCGGTCTTGAAGTCATTTGTGCTCCTGCGGCAGATCAGGGGGTAGTGAAACGATAGCCTGCTTGCCACACGCAGAGGCAGGCATTCACCACCTGCTCGTCATAGTGGATGCCGGCATAGCGCGTCAGCTGGGCGAAGGCATCGGTCAGCGACATGGCGCGGCGGAAGGGGCGGTGCGCCGTCATGGCGGCCAGCGAGTCGGCCACCCGGATGATGCGCGCCTCCAGGCAGATGGCATCACTCTGCAGGCCTTGCGGGTAGCCGCTGCCATCCATGTTTTCGTGATGCTGCAGCACTATGGTGGCGATGGGCCAGGGGAAGTCTATCTGTTGGAGGATGTCACAGCCGGCCTGAGGGTGTAGCTTGATCAGTTCAAACTCCACCGGCCTGAGCTCACGGGGGCGGGTGAGGATGTCGGCCGGGATCTGCAGCAGGCCTATGTTGTGGACCATGGCCGCGAGACCGAGTCCATCCAGCCGATCCTGTGGCAGCTGCAGGTGCTGACCAATGGCCAGTGCGAGATCGTGTACGCGCTTTTCATGTCCAGCCGTACCGGGATCCTTGTGGGCAATGGCGGAGGAGAGCGCCGCTATGGTTTGAAACAGCAAGGTGCGCTGATGCTGTTCGCTCTCCCTGATATGGGTGATATCGACCAGTGCCCCTATGATGCCGGCCACCTTGCCCTGATGGTCGTAGAAGAGATCCTTGAAGTTGAGCACCTGATAACGATGGCCACTGCGATCGATCAGGCTGTGTTCGAAAGATTGCGGCTGCTTGCTGCGCAGCACCTCCAGGTCCTGCTGGGTGTACTCGTCCGCCATCTCGGGCGGCAGAATATCATCCACACGCTTCCCCAGCAGCTCTGCCCTGCGGATACCGGTTATCTGGGTAAAAGTCGGGTTGCAACCGATGAAGCGTCCCTCGACGTCCTGGTAGCACACGGGAATGGGGATCGCCTTGAGCAGGGATTCGTTGACGTGCTGCATATCCACCCGCTCTGCTTGTTGACGTAGGGCCAGTTGCTCGCTGTCCCGGCACAGCTGGATCGCGCGTGCCAGGTTGCCGAGGATGGGGCTGAACAGATGGCACAGCTGTTCAGCCCCATCCTCGGTTCTCGGGGAGAGCAGCAGCATGAGATAGCCCCCCTCTATCCGCAAGCGGTAGGCAAAGGGATAGGGACGGGAGCCGGGCAGGGGAATGGCGCCGTGCAGGGAGAACTGCTCGCCGTCACTGACCCAGGCGGGCAGCGCCAGTGGTTGCCCGTGCTGCTGGATCAGCTGCTCGTCCCCGATGGCCTTGACGATCATGTACTCCCCCTGTGGCAGCTGCTGCAGCACCAGCCCAACCGGGCAGGCACAATGAAACAGAAAGCGTTGCAGCACCTGGGTCAACAGGGCATCCCGGGTCACCTCGCGGCCGATGCAGAGGGCAAGATCGCAGACGATGGCCATGGCATGGTCGTTGTTCATGACGGCCTTGCTCCGTTACAGAGAATGGCGCCGTTGTGGAAGAGAGAATAATCCCCTGCCCGCAAGCTACCCATCTCGCTGAGTGAGAGTGCGCCAGCCAGTTCGTGGGCGTCGCCCTAGGTAAACAGCGCGTTCAGCTCGCGCTGCTGGCCAAAGCGCTGCTGACGGCCGGTGCAGTCATCGCGCTCCAGTGTGTCGACCGGGCCGTGCTGGCTCTCTTGCTGCCGCCCGGCGACACGACCGATATCCTGTTCGGCCAGCAGCCAATCAAGTCGACCTCCTCGAGAGGGGAGCGGCGCATCAGCCAGCGGGCGGGCATCAAAGAGGCAAAAGGAGGGCAGCGTCATAACACCAAGTTCCATTCCTGTATTTCATGAATATATCAGTAAGGGTCGGGGGGATGATACTCAGCTGTGACCTGTGATGTGACATAAGCGGTTAGAAAGACGCATAAAAAGTGAGCTTGCCGCCTTGCGGCTGTGAGCTTGCTCAACCAGCAATAAAAAACCGGCCACCCGGGCCGGTTGTGTGTTGCTGGCAGCGGCGCGACTTTTAGCGCAGTACCACGTTTTGAAAGCCCTGTACCAGGCTGATGACCGGCTGGGGGTAGATGCCCAGTGCCACCACTATGATGGCGGAGAGCAGCACCACCATGCCGCCCGAGGAGACGGCCCAGTCGGCCTTGGCATCGCGCAGCTGCATGCCGGGTTCCAGCAGATAGAGGGTGACCATGACGCGCAGGTAGTAATAGAGACCCATGGCGCTGCCCAGCACGATGGCACCACAGAGCCACCACAGCTTGGCATCGACCGTTACCCCGATCAGATAGAACTTGCCGATGAAGCCCAGCGTCATGGGGATACCCGCGAGCGACAACATCATCACCGTCATGACGGCGGTCAGGTAGGGGCGGTGCCAGAACAGACCACGGTAGCTGTGCAGGGAGTCCGCATCCTTGCCGCGATAGGGGCTGGACATCATGCTGATGACGCCAAAGGCCCCCAGGTTGGTGAACAGGTACATCAGCAGGTAGACGCCGGCCGCTTCCACTGGCATCTGGCCGAGGCGGCTGGCGACGATCACCGCCAGCAGATAACCGAAGTGGGCGATGGAGGAGTAACCCATCATCCGCTTGATGTTGGTCTGCAGCAGGGCCAACAGGTTGCCGATGACGATGGAGATGACCGCCATGGCGGCCAGCAGCCAGTGGATCATGGGATCCGCCGCGGCAGGCACCGCCAGATAGAAACGCAGCAGCACGCAGAACACGGCTATCTTGCTGACGGTGGCCAGAAAGGTGGCCACCGGTGCCGGGGCGCCTTCGTATACGTCAGGTGTCCAGAGGTGGAAGGGGGCCAGGGAGAGCTTGAAGGCAAATCCCACCAGCATCAGCCCCAGACCGCCCATCAGCAGCGGTTGGTGAGCCGGGGTGGTCGCCAGGGTCAGGCCGAGATCGCTGAAGCTCAGGCTGCCCGCCTGGGCGTAGAGCAGCGCCATGCCAAACAGCAGGAAGGCGGTGGCGGTGGCGGAGAGCACCATGTACTTGATGCTGGCCTCCAGCGAATGGCGCTCGCGGTAGGCGTAGCCCACCAGACCGAACATGGGCAGGGTCAGCATCTCGATCCCGATGAACAGGGAGGCGAGATGGCGGGAGCCTGCCAGCACCAGGCCGCCAGCGGTGGCGATCAGCAGCAGCAGATAGAACTCTTCCCGGTTGTCCGGATAGCCCTTGAGCCAGGAGCGACCGAAGGTGCAGGTGGCCAGGGCGCCGATGAGAACCAGCCCCATGTAGAAGACGGCGTAGCCGTCAATCTGCAGCAGAGGGGTGACCCCCTGATCACCCTGCGCCATCACGATGGGCAGGGAGAAGAGCGCCAGGTTGAGGCCCGTGATGGTGACGACGAAGGCGGTGTCGTCACAGCGTCGCCAGGCGATGGCCAGCATCAGGGCCAGCATGGCCCCCGTTGTCAGCAACAGGGGCAACAGGGCCAGCAGTTGAGAAGCGGTGAATGTCATTGCAGTGCTCCTGTAAGGGACAAGTAAGGCAACAGGGCCAGCGGTCGGGAAACAGTCAGGTTCATTGCAATGCTCCTGCGGACGGCAGTGCGTACCAGTGCAGCACGCTCATCAGACTGCTGCCTGCGGTATCGAGTACCGGCTGGGGATAGACACCGAGCAGCACCAGCAGGCCAGCTATGGTCATCATCATCACCAGCTCGCGGCGATCCAGACCCTTGAGCACTTTCTCGTCCTTGGGCGCACCGAAGCAGACCCGCTGCAGCATGATGAGGGAGTAAACGGATGCCAGTACCAGACCGAAGGTGGCGATGACGGTGATGATGGGGGCAACCTGGAAGCTGCCGATGAGGATCAGGAACTCGCCGACAAAGTTACCTGTGCCCGGCATGCCAAGGGAGGCCACCGAGAAGAACAGCATGACGCCGGGCAGGTAGCGCAACCGGCCCCACAGGCCGCCCATCAGACGCAGATCACGGGTGTGCAGCCGCTCGTAGAGCTGACCGCACAGGATGAACAGACCGGCGGCGGAGAGGCCGTGGGCAATCATCTGCACCACAGCGCCCTGCAGCGCCAGCTCGCTGCCCGAGTAGATGGCGATCATCACGAAGCCCATGTGGGAGATGCTGGTGTAGGCCACCAGGCGTTTGATGTCGGTCTGGGCGAACGCCACTATGGCGCCGTAAACGATGCCGACCAGACCCAGCAGCATGGCGTAGGGGGCAAACTCGGCGGAGGCTTCCGGGAACAGTGGCAGCGCGAAACGCAGCAGACCGTAGGCGGCGGTTTTCAGCAAAATACCGGCGAGGTCCACCGAGCCTGCGGTCGGCGCCTGACTGTGGGCATCCGGCAGCCAGCCGTGTAGCGGCACCAGCGGCATCTTGACCGCGAAGGCGATGAAGAAGCCCAGCATCAGCAACCACTGGACGCCCTTGCTCATCGGGGTGTTGAGCAAGTCCTGATAGTTAAAGGTGAAGACGCCGGTGGCGGCATGATGGGTCAGCACCAGACCCAGAATGGCGACCAGCATGATGAGGCCGCTGACCTGGGTGTAGATGAAGAACTTGGTGGCTGCGTTGATCCTGGACTTGCCGTCGGTGACCGAGTGGCCCCACAGCGCGATCAGGAAGTACATGGGGACCAGCATCATTTCCCAGAAGAAGAAGAACAGGAACAGATCCAGCGCCATGAAGACGCCGAGCACCCCCCCCAGGATCCACAGCAGGTTCAGGTGGAAGAAGCCGATGCGCTGTACGATTTCCTTCCAGGAACAGAGGATGGCCAGCACGCCGATGAAGCAGGTGAGCATTACCATCAGCAGGGAGAGGCCATCCACCGCCAGGTGCAGGGAGATGCCGAAGCGGGGGATCCAGGGCAACTGCAGTTCGGCAGCCCAGGCGGACACGCCCGTCTGGGTTGCAAGGGAAAAGTCACCGCTCCACCAGATGGCGCCGGAGAGCAGCAGGCAGGCGCTCATGGACAGCAGTGCGACCCAGCGCACGAAGTATTCACCGAAGCGCTCCGTCTGCCAGCAGAGCAGACCGCCGATGAAGGGTATTAACAAGATCCAGAGTAAGGTCACGATATCAGCTCTCGTCTATGTTCTAGTCACTGTGCAGGCCCGTGGGCTTGCTGCGAGTTCAGGGGCTGCATCACGGGATCAGCCGAGCAGCAGCAGGGCCAGGATCAGGACGGTGCCCATCCCCATGGAGGCTGCATACCAGCGCAACTTGCCGGAAACGGTCCAGGCCAACAGCTGGTGGCCACGCAGGGCCAGCCAGGCCGGCAGATTCATCATCCAGTCCAGCGGATCCTTGCCAAGCAGGCGGGTGCTGAGCAGGTAGGGCTTGACCCACAGCTGATGGTACAACCAGTCAAAGCCCCAGGCATTGAACCAGAGGGTGCTGAGCAGCCGGCCAGGCGCGCTGTTCGCCACGCGGGTGGCCAGTCGACGTTCACCCAGGAACAGGAAGGCGGCCAGGGCGATACCCGCGATGGCGACGATGCCGGAGGCGATCTCCAGCGTGTGACGACCCGCCTCTATGTGATCTCCCGGCCCAGCCGGCAGCACCCCCGCCAGCGGCGGTACTATCAGGGCCCCGATCCCGGTGGAGAGCACCAGCAGCACCAGCAGTGGCAGCTGGTGGGCCAGACCGTGGCCGGCGTGGGCCTGCGTCTGCACCTTGCCGTGGAAGGCGATGAAGATGAGGCGGAAGGTGTAGAGGGAGGTCAGGAAGGCCCCCACCAAGCCCGCCCACAACAGTGTGGTCTGGCCGGATGCCTGCACCTGCCACAGGATGGCGTCTTTACTGTAGAAACCGGCCGTGACCAGTGGCAGCGCGGCCAGCGCCGAGCCCCCTACCAGGAAGCAGGCATAGACCAGCGGCAAACTCTTGCGCAGGCCCCCCATCTTGAAGATGTTCTGCTCATGGTGGGTCGCGACTATGACGGCACCGGCACAGAGGAACAAGAGCGCCTTGAAGAAGGCGTGGGTCATCAGGTGGAAGATGGCCCCTTCCCAGGCGCCGACCCCGAGTGCCAGGAACATGTAGCCTATCTGGCTCATGGTGGAGTAGGCCAGGATCCGCTTGATATCGGTCTGTACCAGGGCCGCAAAACCTGCCAGGAGCAAGGTGATGGCACCGACCAGCGCCACCAGATGCAGGATCTCGGGGGCGAGCAGGAAGAGGCCGTGGGTACGGGTGATGAGATAAACACCGGCAGTCACCATGGTCGCGGCGTGGATCAGGGCAGAGACCGGCGTTGGACCAGCCATGGCATCCGCCAGCCAGGTTTGCAGCGGCAACTGGGCCGATTTGCCGACTGCGCCGCCCAAGAGCATCAGGCAAGCCAGCGACAGGGCAGGGGAGCCCTCGGCAAACACCACGGGGGCGCGCACCAGCAGCTCCTGGATGTTGAGGGTGCCGAGCTCCCGGTAGAGGATGAACAGGCCGATGGCGAGGAAGACGTCGCCGACCCGGGTCACCACGAACGCCTTGAGGGCGGCCGCCCCGTTGGCCGGGTTGCGGTAGTAGAAGCCGATCAGCAGGTAACTGCACAGCCCCACCCCTTCCCAGCCCAGGTACACAAACAGCAGGTCATCGGCCAGCACCAGGAAAACCATGCTGGCGATGAACAGGTTGGTATAGGTGAAGAAGCGGGAATAGCCCTCTTCACCACGCATGTACCAGGAGGCGAACAGGTGGATGAAGAAGCCCACCCCGGTCACCACCCCCAGCATGGTCAACGACAGGCCGTCCAGCGCCAGGCGGAAGGTGGGATTGAAGCTGCCCACCGACATCCATTGCCACAGGGTCTGGGTGTAGACACCGCCGACCGGCATGGTATTGAGGAAATCGATGCCGACCCACAGGGTGGTGAGGGCCGACAACCCTATGCTGCCGACGCCGATGAGCGCCGAGCTGCGCTCGCCGAAACGGCCGAGGGAGAAGGCCAGCACCAGCCATCCCAGCAGCGGAAATAGAAAAGTCAGGTATAAGAGGCTCATCCGCGCATCTCGCTCACAGTGTCCACGTTGAGGGTGTGGTAACGACGATAGAGCAGCAGTAGTAAAGCGAGGCCGATACTGGCCTCCGCTGCCGCCAGAGAAATCACCAAGATGTACATGATCTGGCCATCGGCCTGGGCCCAGCGGCTGCCTGCTACCACGAACGCCAGCGCGGACGCATTCATCATGATCTCGATACTCATGAGGATAAACAGCAAGTTACGGCGGATCAGCAGACCGCACAAACCGATGCAAAACAGCACGGCGGCCAGCAGCAGACCGTGTTCCATGGGGATGCCACTCATTGCTGACCTCCTTCTTGAGATGGACTTGGTGCTGGGCGTCCGGCCGTTTTGGGAACGGAAAGCACTTCCCCGCTCTTGTCTTCACGGCCCAGGTGGTAGGCGGTCACCAGACCCGCCAGCAGCAGGATGGAGGCGAGCTCCACCGCCAGCACGTAAGGGCCGAACAGGGCGATGCCGACCTCTTTCGCGCTGACGTCGGTCAGACCAAGCTGACCCCCTGTCACGCCGAGGATGCCGTAGGCCAGAAAGCCCAGCAGGATGAGAGAGAGCAGGCCGGGACCCACCCAGGTGGTGGGGGTGAGCCAGTTCTTCTCCTGATCCTGGGATGACCCCAGGTTCAGCATCATCACCACGAACACGAACAGCACCATGATGGCGCCCGCGTAGACGATCACCTGCAGGGCCCCCGCGAAGGAGGCACCCAGGCAGAAGAAGATCATGGCCACGGCGATGAGCGAAATAATGAGATTGAGCAGCGCATGCATGGGATTGCTGGTGCTGATCACCCGCAGCGTGCTGTAAACGGCGACCAGGGCCGCGGCATAAAATGCCAGTTCCATGATTGACTCCTCAGGGCAGCAGGCTCTTGACATCGATGGGTTTGGCTTCGTGCTCGGCATCCCCTTTCGGCTTGCCGTCGATGGCCATCCCGCTCATGCGATAGAAGTTGTAATCCGGGTATTTGCCGGGCCCGCTGATCAGCAGATCTTCCTTCTCGTACACCAAATCCTGGCGGCGGTATTCACCCATCTCGAAATCCGGCGTCAGCTGGATGGCGGTGGTGGGGCAGGCCTCTTCGCACAGGCCGCAGAAGATGCAGCGGGAGAAGTTGATGCGAAAGAACTCCGGATACCAGCGACCATCGTCCCGTTCTGCTTTCTGCAGCGAGATGCAGCCGACCGGGCAGGCCACGGCGCAGAGGTTGCAGGCCACGCAGCGTTCGTCGCCGTCCGGGTCGCGGGTCAGCACGATGCGCCCACGAAAACGAGGGGCGGCATAGACAGTCTCTTCCGGGTAGCTCAGGGTTTCGCGAGGGCGCCAGGCATGGGAAAACACCATGCCCAGACTGCGAAGTTGGGTACCGACACCCTTGATTATGCTAACAATTTTCATAGTCGTGCCTCACTGCACATTCATCAGCACCACAGCCCCAGTGTCTTGAATCCCGAGTGGGGAGCAAGGCGCGAGGCAAGCAGACGTTCCAGCCAAACGGCATCACAATATTCATATCTATTCCGGCCTCACTGCGCTCTCATCAGCACCACGGCACCCGTGATCAGCATGTTGATCAGGGTCAGCGGCAGGCAGACTTTCCAGCCAAAGGACATCACCTGGTCAAAGCGCGGACGGGGCAGAGAGGCCCGCAGCAGGATGAAGAACACCATGAAGCAGGCGGTCTTCAGTGCAAACCAGATGAAGGGTGGCAACCAGGGGCCATGCCAGCCACCGAAGAACAGGGTCACGATGAGGGAGGAGATCAGCACGATGCCGATGTACTCGCCCACGAAGAAGAGACCCCATTTCATGCCCGCATACTCGATGTGATAGCCATCGGCGAGCTCCTGCTCGGCCTCCGGCTGGTCAAACGGGTGGCGGTGGGTGACGGCGACACCGGCAAACAGGAAGGTAATGAAGCCCAGGAACTGGGGTACCACGTTCCACAAGCCCTCCTGTGCCTCGACTATGTCTCTCAGGTTGAAGCTGCCGGTCTGGATCACTATCCCCATCAGGGAGAGCCCCAGGAACACCTCATAGGAGAGGGTCTGGGCCGAGGCGCGCAGGCTGCCGAGCAAGGAGTATTTGTTGTTGCTCGACCAGCCGGCGAACAGCACCGCATAGACTGCCAGTCCCGCGATGGCCAGGATGTAGAGCAGACCCACGTTGAGATCCGCCACGCCCCAGGTGGGGGTGATGGGCACCACGGCAAACGCCAGAATAAAGGCGGTGAAGGCGATGATGGGGGCCAGGATGAAGATCCGGCGATCCGCGAACGGCGGGATCCAGTCCTCCTTGAAAAACATCTTGACCATGTCAGCTGCTAATTGCAGCAGGCCGAACGGGCCCACCCGGTTGGGGCCGTAGCGATCCTGCCACAGCGCCAGCAGGCGACGTTCGATGAAGCTCATGAAGGCGCCAGCCCCTACTATCCCCACCAGCACGATCAGCGCTTTGCCGACTTCAATCAGCAGCGCCATCAGGGAATCACTCATGCGATCGCCTCCTGCAGGTTGTTGATGTAGACCTGTTGCAGCGCGGTCGGCAGGCCGTTGACGCCGAGCGGCAGACCCAGCAGGCCCTGTGCCAGGGCATCGCTCAGCCGCAGCTTGAGGCGCCAGTGGCTGCCGCCCCAGGAGAAGCTCACCTGGTGGCCCGCGTTGAGGGCAAGACGGTGGGCATCGGCCGGGTTCAGCACCAGTTCGGGCTCATGCATGCGGGCCTGGATGACGGGGCTGCGAGCGGAGAGCTCCTCGCCGCCAAACAGCTGGTCATAGTTGACCACCTGCAGGGCTTCCTGAGCCACGAAGGGGGCAGGTATGGCATCAAACCAGCCGAGGGTATCTTCACCCGGCTCCAGCAGACGGCGACCCGGATCGCCAGCGCGCAGATGACCACCGACTTCATCCTGGAACTTGTTCCAGGCGGAGGGGGAGTTCCAGCCCGGTGCCCAGGCAAAGGGCACTTGCGGCATGTTCTGGCGGGCACCGGCATAGCCTTCCATGGAGAAGTTGAAGGGGGAGTCGGGATCCTGCGCCACTCGCGGCTCGCTGACGTTCTGATCCGCCAGCATGGAGGTGCGACCGCTGTAGCGGTGCGGCTCACGGGCCAGCCGCATGCCACGGATGCGCAAGCCCGCGTTGGGCGCCGCTTCCAACATGGTGGCCAGTAGCGGATGGCTGGCAGCGCAAGCGTGGCTGATCTGGTCGAAGGTCTGCCAGCGCAGCGGCGTGTGCTCGAGGGCACCTTGCAGCGCGGCCAGCCAGCGCCACCCTTCCCGGATCTGGATGTCGGCGTGATAGAAGGCCGGTGCATAGACCTGGAAGTAACGCTGGGCACGCCCCTCCATATTGACGAGGGTGCCATCGGCCTCGGCAAAGCTGGCGGCAGGCAGTACCAAATCGGCCTTCTGGGCTGTCTGGGTATCCTGATGATCGACCACCAGCAGGTGTTGCAGGCGGGCGATGGCCGCATCGACCCGATTGCGCGGAGCGCGGCGATAGAGATCGTTCTCCAGGGTCACCAGCGCCAGGTTATCCTGGGCTTCGATGCGCTCAAGGGCCGCTTCCAGCGATTTGCCTGACGACGTGCCTGCATCCAGCATGGCCAGCCCCAGACTGTTGGCCTCTTGCGCCACCAGTGCCAGGCTGACGTCCTGACCACGGCCCTTGAGGGCGCGGGCTATGTTGCTGGCGGCATCGATCAGTGCCGGGGTGCGAGCCCCCGAACCTGCGATGATGAGCGGTTTTTTGGCATTGCCCAGCAGGTCGGCCCAGCGCGCGGCTTGCGCCTGCTGCTCTTGGCCGAGGTCGGACAGGGCTGGCGCCGAGCTGTCAAGCAGATGGGCGATGGCAAAGCCGAGGCGGGCTTGATCCGCGTGGGGGGCGTGCAGTTTTTCTGCCGCCACGTCGTCGAGGCGGGTGCTGTCCAGGCTGGTGATGAGCAGCGGGTAGCGCGCATTCTGGCCCAGGGTCTGCACCGCGGCGACCTGCCACACGTCCACCTTCATCTTGCGGGCGATGTCGCGCGCCTTGCCCTTGACCGATTGGCGCAGGGCCAGGGCGATGCGGGCGGCGCTCATGGTGACATCTTCACCCAGCAGCAGAATGGCGTCGGCCTCTTCCATGTCCCGCAGGCTCGGGGTACGAATACCGCCGTGTTGCAGTATGTGCAGCATCTTTTGCAGGCACTCCCATTCGCTCTGCTCGACGCCGCAATAGAAGTTGTCGGTACCTACCAGCTCGCGCAGGGCGAAGTTGCTCTCCAGCGATGCGCGGGGAGAGCCGATGCCGATGACGCCGGCGGCGGTGCGCAGGGCATCGGCGGCGCGGTTCAGGGCACCGTCCACCGTGATGGTCAGCTTGTCGTTGCCGTCACGCAGCAATGGTTGACGCGGGCGATCCGCCAGATTGACGTAGCCATAGCCAAAGCGGCCCCGATCGCACAGGAAGTAGTGGTTGAGGCCACCGTGGAAGCGGTTCTCGATGCGGCGCAGCTCGCCGTAGCGCTCGCCCGGGCTGATGTTGCAACCGACCGAGCATTGCTGGCAGATGCTAGGGGCAAACTGCATGTCCCACTTGCGGTTGTAACGCTCGGAGTGGGTCTTGTCGGTGAAGACGCCGGTGGGGCAGACCTCCACCAGGTTACCGGAGAACTCGCTCTCCAGAGTGCCATCTTCGACCCGGCCGAAATAGACGTTGTCGTGGGCGCCATAGACACCCAGATCCTCGCCGCCAGCGTAATCCTTGTAATAACGCACACAGCGATAACAGGCGATGCAGCGGTTCATCTCATGATTGATGAAGGGGCCCAGTTCCTGATTCTGGTGGGTACGTTTGGTGAAGCGGTAGCGACGGCTGTTGTGGCCTGTCATCACCGTCATGTCCTGCAGGTGGCAGGCGCCCCCCTCTTCACAGACCGGGCAGTCGTGGGGGTGGTTGGTCATTTGCCACTCCACCACGCACTTGCGAAACTCTTTCGCCTCTTCATCTTCGATGGAGATATAGGTGCCATCGGTAGAGGGGGTCATGCAGGACATGACCAGGCGGCCGCGCTTGTCGTCGGCATTCTGATACTGCTTGACCGCACACTGGCGGCAGGCGCCGACGCTACCCAGCGCCGGATGCCAGCAAAAATAGGGGACGTCCAAGCCTAAGGAGAGACAGGCTTGCAGCAGGTTGTCTGCCCCGTCTACCTCGTACTCTTTACCGTCTACAAAAATGGTGGCCATACAACTTCCCTGACATCAATTAGATAAAACGCACAGATTGGATCAGCCGGCAGGCGTAATCAGACAATGGCGTCATCAAACATTTGTGAACCCTGGTTTACACCGGTTTTGCATGAGACTGCCGATCCTCGTCTTACCAGCGTTCACCCAGCAGATTGGGCTGGATCCCTTTGAACAGCGTGTGATTATCCTGCGGCCCCTTGATCCCGGCCTCGAACTCGGCGCGGAAATACTTGAGGGCGCTGCCAAGCGGCTCGACGGCGCCGGGGGCGTGGGCACAGAAGGTCTTGCCGGGCCCCAGGAAGTTGCACAGTTGCTCCAGGGTCGCCAGATCCCCAGGTTGACCCTGGCCCCGCTCCAGCGCCCGCAGCAGCTTGACGCTCCAGGGCAGGCCATCGCGACAGGGGGTGCACCAGCCACAGGATTCGCGGGCGAAGAACTCTTCCATGTTGCGCAAGAGCCCCACCATGTTGATGCTGTCATCCACCGCCATGGCGAGGCCGGTGCCCATGCGGGTGCCGACCTTGCCGATGCCGCCGGCATACATCTGGGCATCCAGGTGCTCGGGCAGCAGGAAGCCGGTACCGGCTCCGCCCGGTTGCCACGCCTTGAGGCGGTAGCCGGGTTTCATGCCACCGGCGTAGTGCTCGAACAGTTCACGGGCCGTGATGCCAAAGGGCAGCTCCCAGACCCCGGGGTTGTTCACCTTGCCGGAAAAACCCATCAGCTTGGTGCCGTGATCTTCCGAGCCCGGCAGCGCTAATCCCTGATACCAGGCCACGCCGTTGCCGATAATGGCGGGTACGTTGCACAGGGTCTCGACGTTGTTGACGCAGGTAGGCTTGCCCCAGACGCCGGAAACCGCGGGGAAGGGAGGCTTGGCGCGCGGGTTGGCGCGGCGCCCCTCCAGGGAGTTGATGAGTGCCGTCTCCTCGCCGCAGATGTAACGACCCGCACCGGTGTGGACGAACAGCTCGAAGTCAAAACCCGAGCCGAGAATGTTCTTGCCGAGCAGGCCCGCGGCCTTGGCCTCTTCTACGGCCCGGCGCAGGTTGATGGCGGCATCCACGTACTCGCCACGCAGGAAGATGTAGCCACGATAAGCCTTGAGAGCCTTGGCGGAGATGATCATCCCCTCGATCAGCAGGTGGGGCAGCTGCTCCATCAGCAGCCGATCCTTGTAGGTATTCGGCTCCATCTCGTCGGCGTTGCAGAGCAGGTAACGGATGTTCATGCTCTCGTCTTTGGGCATCAGGCCCCACTTCACGCCGGTGGAGAAGCCTGCGCCACCGCGGCCCTTGAGGCCAGCATCCTTGACGGTGCCGACAATCTCATCCGGGCTCATCTGGCCAAAGGCTTTGCGGGCCGCCTCATAGCCCTGCTTGTTCTGGTATTCATCCAGCCAGACCGGCTGGCCGTCGTCACGCAGCCGCCAGGTGAGCGGATGGGTTTCGGGGGCGCGTGCGATCAGGTTGGCCGTGCCGATGGAGGCCAGGGGCGTGGTCGGCCGTGGGCTCATGGACATAGATTGGCCTCCGGGGTCTTGTACCGTTCAAGGCGCATGGGCAGATTGCCCTTGTGAAGACTCATGGGTAGGCCTCCAGGGTCTTGAGCAGGCTGATAGCATCGAGCCCGCCATAGGTGTCGTCGTCGATCATCAGCGCCGGTCCCTTGTCACAGTTGCCGAGGCAGCAGACGGGCAGCAGGGTGAAGCGGCCGTCGGCGCTGGTCTGGCCGGGGGCCAAGTCCATCACTTCCTTGAGGCCGGCCAGCAGCTCTTCGTGGCCGTTGATGTAACAGACCATGCTGTCACAGACCCGGATGATGTGGCGCCCGACCGGCTGGCGGAAGATCTGGCTGTAGAAAGTGGCAACCCCTTCCACGTCGCTGGCGGGAATGCCGAGTTCGGCAGCGATGGCATGGATGGCACCGTCTGGTACCCAGCCGCGAGCCTGCTGCACTATCTTGAGTGCTTCTATGCTGGCGGCGCGGGGATCTTCGTAGTGGTGTATCTCATGCCCGATGGCATCGCGTTCGGCCTGGCTCAGGACGAAGCCGTCCCCCTTGCCCTGGCACGCACTCTGCCCCTGCGGGGTCTGATTGTTTTGGCACTGACATTGCTGGCTCATGGCTTAACCTTTTGTGGCTTGTCCTTTTTGTCGCGTAACGGTTGTTTAGTAACAGCGGTTACTCAACGATCCACATCCGACATGACGAAATCGATACTGCCCAGGTAGGCGATGAGATCCGACACCATGCTGCCTTTGATCACCGAGGGGATCTGTTGCAGGTGAGCAAAGCTCGGGGTGCGGATCCGGGTCCGGTAGCTCATGGTGGAGCCATCGCTGGTCAGGTAATAACTGTTGATCCCCTTGGTCGCCTCTATCATCTGGAAGGATTCGGCGGCCGGCATTACCGGGCCCCAGGACACTTGCAGGAAGTGGGTGATCAGGGTCTCGATGTCTTGCAGGGTGCGATCTTTGGGCGGTGGTGTGGTGAGCGGGTGATCTGCCTTGAATGGCCCCGCCGGCATGTTTTTCACACACTGATCTATGATACGCAGGCTCTGGCGCATCTCTTCGAGGCGTATCATGCCTCGGTCGTAAACATCGCCATTGGCACCGACTGGCACCTCGAATTCGAACTGATCGTAGCCCGAATAAGGGCGCCATTTGCGCACATCAAAGTTGAGGCCAGTGGCGCGCAGACCGCCCCCCGTGACGCCCCATGCCAATGCCTGCTCTGTGGTGTAGGAGGCAACGCCTATGGTGCGGCCGCGCAAGATGCTGTTGCGCATGGCAGCCTTTTCGTAATCCATCAGTCGCTTGGGCAGCCAGTCCAGCAGGTTCTCCTGGATGAGACGAGCCCAGCCCACCGGCAGATCGTGCGCCACGCCGCCAATACGGAACCAGGCCGGGTGCATGCGCGCGCCCGTGATGGCTTCGATGATGGTGTAGATCTTCTGGCGATCGGTGAAGGTGAAGAAGACGGGGGTCATGGCACCCACGTCCTGGATATAGGTACCGAGGAACAGCAGGTGGCTCTGGATACGGAACATCTCCGCCAGCATCACCCGGATCACGTCGACCCGGTTGGGCACCTTGATACCCGCCAGCTTCTCGACCGCCAGCACATAAGGCAGGTTGTTCATGACGCCACCCAGGTACTCGACCCGGTCGGTATAGGGGATGTAACTGTGCCAAGACTGACGCTCCCCCATCTTCTCGGCCCCACGGTGGTGATAGCCGATGTCTGGCACGCAGTCGCGGATCTCCTCACCATCGAGCTGCAGCACCAGTCGGAAGGCGCCGTGAGCGGAGGGGTGGTTAGGGCCGAGGTTCAAGAACATGTAGTCCTCGTTCTCGTTGCCCCGGTTCATGCCCCACTCTTCGGGTTTGAACAGCAGGTTATCCTGCTCCTGATCCTGTTTGACCGTATCGAGCATGAAGGGATCGAATTCGGTGGCGCGCGCCGGATAGTCCTTGCGCAGCGGGTGCCCTTGCCAGCTTTTGGGCATCATGATGCGGGTCAAATGGGGGTGACCATCGAAGTGAATGCCCATCAGATCCCACACTTCCCGTTCGTACCAGTTGGCGTTGGGGAAGTGGTGGCTGACGGTTGGCAGGCTCAGATCGCTCTCTTTGAGCGGCACCTTCAGCATCACATCGGCGTTACGGTCGATGGAGATGAGGTGATAGAAGATGGTGAAGTCGCTCTCGGGCAGGCCGTCGCGATGGCTGCGCATCCGCTCATCGGTGGCGCTGAGATCAAACAGCATGACGAACGGGGAGGGGAGCTTGCGCAAGAAGCCCATCACGTCCAGCAGCAGCTCGCGGGAGAGCCAGAGCACAGGCACGCCGGTGCGGGTGGTCTGAACGGTGAAGCGCTCGGCGCCGAAGTGGGCAAACAGCTCGCCGACCACCTGGGCATCCTGGTGATCACCCGGTTGCCACTGGGCCATGGTGTAGTTACTGGGGAATTCTCGGGTCAGTTTCATGATCAGATCTCATCCGGCGTGCGCAGGTTGGTTACGTTGATCCGCTCGCCGCGCTTGCGTTCCTTCTCGGCCTGCATCTGGGGACGGTAGATCCCCTGATCGCCCACCACCCAGGAGAGGGGCCGGCGCTCCTTGCCGATGGAGTCTTGCAGCAACATCAGGGCTTGCAGGAATGCCTCGGGACGGGGCGGGCAGCCAGGAATGTAGACGTCGACCGGCAGGAACTTGTCCACGCCCTGTACCACGGAGTAGATGTCATACATGCCGCCCGAGTTGGCACAGGCGCCCATGGAAATGACCCACTTGGGTTCGAGCAGCTGCTCGTAGAGGCGCTGAATGACTGGCGCCATCTTGATGAAGGGCGTCCCTGCTATCACCATGAAATCGGCCTGACGCGGCGAGGCACGGATGACTTCTGCCCCGAAGCGAGCTACGTCATGGGGAGAGGTGAAGGCGGTACACATCTCCACGTAGCAGCAGGAGATGCCGAAGTTGTAGGGCCAGAGGGAATTCTTGCGACCCCAGTTGACGGTGTCTTGCAACACCTCCTCGAGACGCCCCATCATGATGCCGCGTTCAGCCTGTTGCGCCAGCGGATCATCGACGGTCTGGCGCTGTTCCTGGGGGTAGCGCTCAACTGGCGCATCCGGGTCAATCCGGGTCAGGGTGTACTTCATGGTGCAACCTCAAAGGGAATATCGGTCATTCAGTCTGGCTTTTTGTCAGTCAGAGCGCGTTTCTTTGGTGCCCAGTCGAGGGCGCCGATGCGCCACAGGTAGATAAGACCTACCAGCAGCAGAGTAATAAAGATGGTGGCTTCGATAAAGCCGACCCAGCCACTCTCCCGAACGGAGACGGACCAGGCGAACAGATAGAGGGCCTCGACGTCGAAGATGACGAAGAACATGGCGACCAGGTAGAACTTGGCGGAGAAACGCAGACGGGCATTGCCAACCGAATCTATGCCCGACTCGAAGGGCTTGTTTTTGGCTCGGCCGTAGGCTCGGCCTCCCAGCAAGGCGGCCAGACCTATCATGATCAGGCACAGGCAAATGGCTGCAACGACATAGATAGCAAAAGCCCAATGCTGGACAGCGATATCAGCAAACATATAGGTTTTCCCTAACCGAATTAATCATGTGACTTAACAATGGTGTTACGCATTATGCCACTTCCATACTGATTTACATGTCATTTCAAAGGATTAATTATTAATCATCGGGGGGGAAATCGTATTTTGCTAGCAATGTCAATTTTCTCATTTGAGAATCATTTTCAACGGCGAGAATAGACCCGGAAAACGGCGCACAGCAGAGCTTGCACAGGCGCTGCCTGCAGAGGAGAGCTGGGGATACGGGTCGGATGACAGGAGCAAGTCAGGCAGGGTGAGGTGCAAAGAAAACCCCGCCGGGCGGGGTGTGTTGATCATGGTTTGAGGATGGGGAGCGCCTCTTCCGCGGCCTTGCCCTGGGAGAGGGTGATCTCGACCCGGCGGTTGGCCTGTCTATGCTCCGGCGTGTCGTTGGCATAACGTGGCTGGGCATCGGCCACCCCCTGAGCGATGACTCTGGTTGCATCCAGCTTGGGGTTGGTGAGCAGGGTATGGACGATGGAGGCCGAGCGCAGCACCGACAGCTCCCAGTTGCTGCGATAGAGCTCTATCGGCGCCTGCGAGTTGTCTGTGTGGCCGGTCACCACCACCTTGCCCGGGATGTCTGCCAGTATGCCGGAGATCTTGTTGACCAGCGGGATGAACTGGGGCTGCAGGAAGGCCGAATCGGCCGGAAACAGCGCCTTCTCGCCGATGCGGATCACCAGCTGGCTGCCAAGCTGCTCCACCTCCAGATCCTTGGATTCAATCTGTGCCTTGAGCTGCTGCTCGAGCTTCTTCTTGGTGACCTGTACCCACTCCTGTTCCTTGGTCTTGTGCGGCCATGCCTCGGTGGCACTCGGCTTCTCAGAGGCCCCTATGGTTTCGTTGAAGGGATCTGCCGCTGCGGTCGGTGCCTCTTTTTCCAGCACAGTCTCTTTATCCGGACTGCTGGGGGTCGTCCTGGATTCGGGCTCCAGGATCCCGGTGCCGCCCTGCATCACAGGAGAGCCTGCCGGTGGAGAGATGAGGCCGATTTTACCCAGTGACTCGATGAAGCCCTGGATCAGCACCCGGGTCTCGGACTGTTTGGCCATGGCAAAGGAGTAGAGCACCACGAACAGGGCGAACAGCAGGGTCATGAAATCGGCATAGGAAACCAGCCAGCGTTCGTGGTTTTCCGGCGCTTCAGGCTTTTTCTTTTTGGCCACCATGGCCTCCCAGATAAGGTTCGAGGGTAACTTGTAACCGGGCTTGCGACTCGCCATCCACGATGCAGAGGATACCGGTCAAGGTCATCTCCTTGTAGTGGCGGATATCATGGGCAAACCCCTTGTAGCGGTTACCGAAGGGAAGAAAGATCAGGTTGGCGGCACCCACCCCGTAGATGGTGGCGATGAAGGCCACCGCGATGGCCCCCCCCAGCTTGTCAGGGGCATCGAGCAGGCCCATGGCGTGGATCAGGCCAAATACCGCACCCACTATCCCCATTGTCGGGCTGTAGCCGCCCATGGCCTCATAGAATTTGACGGTCTGCTCGAGATCCTCATGCTCGAACTCGATCTCGTTTTCCAATACCTCGTGGATCTTGGTTTTCTCGTAGCCATCGACCATCATCTGCACCCCTTTTTTCAGGAAGGGATCCTTGATATCGTCGATCATGCCCTCCAGAGCCAGCATGCCGCTGCGTCTGGCGTTGCCGGCCAGGGTCTCCAGCAACTGTGCCTGTTCCAGCATGTCGAGCTTGGGGGGGGAGAGTAGCCACTTGAAGCGCTTGAAGGTTTTACCGACGACGGAGAAGGGAAACTGAGTCAGTGCGGCACCGATCGTACCGCCTATCACTATGAGGAAGGCTGGCAGATCGAGCAGGGCGCTGGGATGGCCCCCCTCTATCATGTTGCCGCCAAGGATGGCGAGCAACGCCAGCATCAAGCCAATCAAGCTCATTTTTGTACGTCCCTGGATATTGATAATGGCTAGTGTAGCTATTTAAGTATCAGTTTTTCAAAATGATATCCAATCGGTGAGCAATAAATCAGAATCGTGTCCGGCGGGAACATATGTTACAGCGCAGGGCTGAACGCCGCTCTGGGCAGGGTGAGAAACAAGGCATGCTCATACCGAGGTGGGCAAGGACGCCTGATAGGGAGAATGTCACCGCGGGGATGCCGGTGTGTTGCGAGAGGAGGGGGAGAGCATTCGCCGGTCGAGAGCAGATGGCGCAGGCCACAAAGCAAAAAGCCCGACCAGTTAGGTCGGGCTTAGCGATTTGGCGGTGAGGGAGGGATTCGAACCCTCGATACGTTGCCGTATACACACTTTCCAGGCGTGCTCCTTCAGCCACTCGGACACCTCACCAAATTTTTGACCAGGGTTTAACGTGTTTGGCCAACACTTCATTCGCCGCGCCGTTGCGCTGGAACGGGGCGTAATTTAGGGGAAAGGGCTGCCAGGGTCAACCATTTTTCCCCTTATTTTTCATAATCTTTATCGGATGCCTATCCCTTGAACAGAATGCCGGTTTTTTAAACCTGATCAGGGCTTGTCCAAGATGATCAGACTGTCGGGTAGCTCATTCTGATCGCGGGTCGCCGGGAAGGCATCGGTCAGGATGGCGCGGGTGCGCTCCACGCACTCGATGAATCCCTGCTCCACCTCCCGGTTGCGTACCCGTTGAGTGAAGTCGTCGATGATCGCCTGCCACAGGGCATTGTCGATGTGCTGGGCGATGCCGTCATCCACCAGTATTTCCACATAGTGTTCGGCCACCGAGACGAAGATCAGCACCCCCAGCCGGTCCCGAGTGCGGTGCAGACCCTGTTCGACAAACTGCAGGCGAGCCATCAGCGCGGCCCTGCGCTGGCGTACCTGCTTCGGGATCAGATACATCTTGATGGGGGTCCAGTGGAACAATATGCTCAGCAGCAGCCACACCGACCACTGTGCTAGCAGGATCTCGTACCAGCCGAGCCAGAAGCCAAGCTCAAACACCAGCAGGGGGGTGAGCATGGCAATCAGCGCCGCCCACAGGGTGGGAATATAGCGATAACCGTCACTGGCTGGCGCCAGCACTGTGACCAGTTCAGCATCCGTTTCCAGCTCCGCCTCGCGAACCTTGGCCTGTAGCGTGTGGAAGAACTGTTTAGAAATCATAGTGTCGTCTCTTCATGCCTGTATTCCTGTTACCAACCACCGGAGGCTCCGCCGCCGCCAAAACTGCCGCCGCCCCCACTGAAACCGCCACCGCCGCCGCCCCGGCTGCCGAAGCTGCCTGCACCGAAGCCTCCTGTCAGCAAAGCCGCGCGGCGTCGGCCACCGCTGCCGCCCCCGCCACCGCCGCGCAGGTTATGCAGCACTAGCATCACAATCACCATCAGGATGAACAGCCAGGGACCGCCCAGCCTCTCCTTTTGTTTGGGAGTGTCCACCGGCGTGTACTCACCCGCCAGCGCCTGCATGATGCCCCTGCTGCCTGCGACCACACCGGCGGCCATGTTGCCACGCTTGAAGGCGGGCAGTATCCGGGCCTGGATGATGTTGGCCGCAATGGCGTCGGGCAGGGCACCTTCCAGCCCATAACCCACTTCGATGCGCACCTTGCGCTCATCCTGTGCGATCAGCAGCAGGACGCCGTTGTTTTTGCCTTTCTGACCAATGCCCCAGTGGCGACCGAGCTGGTAGCCATACTCCTCTATGGTTCCACCATCCAATGTATCGATTGAGACCACCACCAGCTGGATGCCGCTACGCCTTTCAAATGCGGCCAGTTGCTGGGTCAGCTGATGGGCTTGCTTACGGGACATCAGGTTTGCCTCATCCACTACCCGGCCGCTGAGGGCTGGAAAGGTGGGGGCGGCTTGCAGCGCTGCCATCCACAGCAGCAGACAAGGCAACAGCCAGCGGGCAAGCCTGCTCATTGGAAGTTGACCTTGGGCGCCTCATCGGCACCTAGCTTGGCACTGAAGCTCGGTTTGGCCTCCAGATTCGAATAGAGCAACTTGGACCAGATGACGCCGGGGAAGGTACGGATCTCGGTATTGAACTGGCGCACCGCCTCTATGTAGTCGCGGCGGGCCACCGAGATACGGTTCTCGGTGCCTTCCAGCTGTGCCTGCAGGGTGAGGAACTGCTGATCTGCCTTCAGGTCCGGATAGCGTTCGACCACCACCATCAGCCGGGCGAGGGCGCTGGAGAGCTGGTTCTGGGCCGCTTCAAACGCCTTGAGCTGGGCAGGATCGCTCACCTGCACGCTGCCGACCCGGGCCCGTGCGTCGGTGACCGCTTTCAGGGTCTCCTGCTCGTGGCTGGCGTAGCCCTTGACGGTGGCCACCAGATTGGGAATGAGATCGGCCCGGCGCTGGTACTGGTTCTCAACCTGGCCCCAGCTCGCCTTGACCTGTTCATCCAGGGTCGGAATGTTGTTCATGCCGCAACCCGTCAGTCCCAGCAGCAGGGTCAGGGTCAACAGGCTCTGCGTTGTCCGGCGCCAGAGTGAAGTGGCCATCTTGTTGTTCTCCATTGAAATTTCTAGCGGATATAGGTGCACCATAACAGCTTGTGGTCAACTGCCACAACGGGCGGGCAGCCTGGGTTTGCTGTACGTCATCGAGACCTTGGGTAATTGCGGCTTGTCCTTGAGCCAGGAGGCCAGCTCGGCGTCGCAGCCATTGCCGGGCGGGATCGGGGCCTGGGGTTCGCAATCCGGACTGCCAGCCGGACAGTGCAGCCGCACATGGAAGTGGCTGAAGTGGCCGACCCAGGGACGTAGCTTGGCGACCCAGGGTTCATCAGCGGCCCGCTTGCACACCTCGCCCTTGAGCACCGGATTGATAAAGATGCGGGCAACCTCGGGCTTGCTGGCCGCCAGGCGCAGCAGTTCCAGTTGCTGGGGACCGAAACGTCCCGGCAAGACCCGGTAACTGGGCTCGTCGATCAGCACCCACTCTTTGGGGGCATCCTGTTCCCATTTGCTGATGGGCTGGTTGGCCATCCGGAACCAGATGTCGGCATCGAGCCCGGTTTGGTGGCTGCGATGGCCCGAGCTGAAGGGGCCGCCGTGGGCCATGGCCAGATCGGCGATATAGAGATCCGGCATGCCGGCCATCCGGGTCTGGTTTGCCAGGGTCGTGAGATAATGAATAAGGTCGGGGTGACCGTAGTAGCGCAGTCGTTTGCTGCGGATCACCTGATAGCCGGGCCCTGTCAGCGGGAGGGCCATGCTATGTTTGAGGCAGCCGGCCGAATAGCCGCCAATGGCTTCAGGGGCGATTGGGTGGGCACCGGCATGCAGGGCACTGGCCATGAACAACAGGGTGGTAGCAAGCATGAGACTCCCGACAATTACGCTAAGAGGTGGGCTCAGATAACCCCAATCATATCAAGAGTCTGGCGAGGTCGTCACCCGACTTGCCGGTCGGGTTGCATCTTGGCGTCCGGCTCCCGCACAATGCGCGACACATCTAGGTGAGCGCACGAGAACATAAGGAGAGCGAGATGAAGGTGAGTGAGCTGGTGGATAAGGCGGGGCTCTGTTGCCTGATGCCTCCCGCCCGACGTTTTTATCCTGTGATGGGGATCTTGCTGCTGGCGAGTCTGGTGACTGTGCTGGCCGCCGTCGGCCTGGGTTATCCGGCGATGGGGCTGCTGTCCTGGGTGGGGGTGGTGTTTGGCGGCATAGTGCTGTTGATGATGGTGTTGCCTCGCAACTGGCAGCGCTGGCGACTGGCCGAACTTGCCTGGGACGATGAGCGCCTCTACCTGCTCAATGGCAGCGATGACAGGGCACTGGCTCTGCCAAGAGCGGCTCTGGTCGGCATTGAGCGGGATCGCACGGTGGGCCACGACGGCCAGTGGCTGGCGTTCAGCCTGGATCTTCGGCTCGATGGTGAGCAGCTTGCGGCGGCGACCAAACTGATGGGGCTAGGTCGTGAGGGCACCCACGAAGTCGCACCCGGCATTTATCGCTTTGGCTTTAAACGGGCCTGGCATGGTCGCCGCGCACTCAAGGAGATGCTCAAGGCGCTGCTTCCCATGTGAGCTGACTATTTTCTCGACAATCCGCCTCAAAGCTCAGATACTGCCAGTGACTCGAATTGATCTTGCCTGTTCTGTTCACCCAAGAGATCAATGGCTTGAGTGAACAAAACGGGGAGTGCCTCGGCATGATGCCCTGGCAGGTCCGGCATGGAGGGTGTGCCCTTACTTCTGTGTTGGTGATTGGATAGAGAAGGCACCTTGAATCGAGAGTGGATGGCATGAAGATTTACGTAGGTAATCTGTCGTACCGGATGACGGCCGACGAACTGACAACCGTGTTCAGCCAATTTGGGCAGGTAGAAAAGGTCGATATCATCATCGATCGCGATACCGGTCAGTCCAAGGGGTTTGGCTTTATTGAAATGCCTGTCAATGGCGATGCTGAGAAGGCTATCGCCGGTTTACATGGCACCGAAATCGGTGGCCGCACCATCACAGTCAACCAAGCCAAACCGAAGACAGATGCACCACGTGGTCGCCCCCAGCGTCATCGTTGAGTTGCCTTGATAATGCAGAACGGCATGGGTATCCCCCATGCCGTTTTTGTTGGTGCGTTATGCCACTGCCATACAGGGTCAGGGCACGTCATACCCGAGCGCCGCCTTGCGAATGCGGAACCACTGCTGGCGGTTGAGCACGATGGACTCGGCGGCCACGGCGGCGGCGATCCGCTCCCGCTTGCCTGAGCCTATCAGCGGCAACGGCTGGCTTGGCAACATCATCACCCAGGCGTAGACCAGCTGCTCTATGTGCTGAGCGCCCACTTCATGGCGGATCTGCTCGAGCTCGGCGCGTAGCGGCGCATACTCTTGGCCGTTGAACAGGCGTCCGCCACCGAGGCAGGACCAAGCCATGGGCTTGATGCGCAGTTGCTGGCATTGATCCAGGGTGCCATCCAGGGTGGTGCTCTGGTTCAGCGGCGAGATCTCCAGCTGGTTGGTGACCAGCGGGAAGGGCAGGCGTGACTGCAGCAGCTCGAACTGGCGAGGGGTGAAGTTGGATACCCCCAGATGTTTCACTTTGCCCGCCTGTTTCAGGCTGATGAAGGCATCGGCCACCTCGTCGGCATCCATCAGGGGGTCGGGGCGGTGGATCAGCAGTAGGTCCAGATAGTCGGTGCCGAGCTTGCGCAGGGAGTTTTCGGCACTGGCGATGATGTGCGCCTTGCCGGTGTTGTAGTGGTTGAGCGCATGTTCCGGCTTGGCGGTGAGGGCGATGCCGCATTTGCTGACGATTTCCATTCGGGCGCGCAGGGAGGGCTCAAGGCGCAGGGCCTTGCCGAACGCCTCCTCGCACTGGTAACCGCCGTAGATGTCGGCGTGATCCAGGGTGGTCACTCCCAGGTCCAGGTGGTACTTCATCAGATCGAGCAGCGCTGCCGGGGAGAGTTGCCACTCCATCAGACGCCAGTAGCCCATGATGAGGCGGGAGAAGATCGGGCCCTGCTCGTGCAGGGCAACGCGAGATACAGACATGAGTGACTCCTTGGGAAATTAATGCTGCCAGCATCTTGGTCTCTTCTGCCTGGCAAGGCAATAATGCGTTTTTTGTTCACTCGAACTTTGGTTCTGACAGGAGACATATGGAAGGATTTGCCGAGCGGTTGCGGAGTCTGATCGGGGTGGGCAGCATCAGCGCGTTTGCGCGTAAAGTCGGTTTGAGTGAAGCCCTGATCCGCAAATATCTGAAGGGGGCAGAGCCCGGCTTGGGCAAAGCAAACCAGATCGCCATGGGGGCCAACTGCTCGCTGGAGTGGCTTGCCACCGGTTGTGGTTATCTTTACCGACAGGCAGAAGTGGTGGATCGGGAGGCGCTGGCCGCCGCAGGTACCCTGCTGCAGGAGCTGCAGCCGGAGCAATCCCTGCCTGATGAGAGGCAACTGGTGACCCTGCTCGCCTACTACCAGTTCTTGCGCAGCCACAAGAGGGCCGACGGCTTCCTGGATCTGGCGTTGGCGCGCGAATTTGGCAAGCACCTCAATGAGGCATAAACCCGGATGGGCATAGCCAGCCAACTCTTGGCGGCAGCCGGTTATTATTCTGATAACCTCTAAACAGACGGCAGATCCGGGGAGAGGGCGATGGGCTATCTGATCTTGGGCAGTGGTGGATTGGGCACGGCGCTGGCCAGGGAGCTGTCGGCTCGTGGCGAGGAGTGGGTGCTGGCCGGCAGGCAATTGCCCAAGGGGCTGGATCCGGCCTGCTACTTCCCGTTGCAGGAGGTGGAGCCACTCTCTTTCGATGCGCTGTTCACCCTCTATGACACAAGCCCCCTGCCGAGCGTGGTGATCAACACCATAGGCCTGTTGCACGACATCAACTTCATGCCGGAGCTGTGGGTGGAGGAGGTCAATCCCAAGTGGCTGTGCGACAGCCTGCTGGCCAATGCCTGGCCACATCTGGCCCTCGGCGCCTGCCTGAGCCGCCGCATGACCCCGGATGCCAGTGTGTGGCTCTGTTCTCTCTCCGATCTGGCCGGCAGCCTGACCGCCAATGAGACGGGCTGCCGCTACAGCTACCGGATGAGCAAGGCGGCCCTCAACATGGGGGCCAGGACGCTGGCGCTCGAATGGCGGGATCGTTTCCCCGGAGCCGGGGTGATCACTGTGCACCCGGGCTCCATGGACACCCCCATGAACCAGCCCTTTCTCCATGCGCTGGCCCCCGCTAGTCTGCAGGATCCTGCATTGATCGCCCCCCGTTTACTGGCTCTGATCGCCGGTTTATCGTTGGCGCAATCCGGCGCCTTTGTGGATCTGCAGGGGCAGCCGCTGCCCTGGTAAGCCGTCACCGGGCTCACATTCCAGCGACGCCCTGCTTGCCAAGCCCGCCCGGGCTGGCTAACGTCGTCCTCCTGCACCAGGAGGGATGTCATGCGCTATATCGATTTACGAAGTGATACGGTCACCCAGCCCACGGATGCCATGCGTCAGTGCATGCTCCATGCCGAGGTCGGGGACGATGTCTATGGGGAGGATCCGGGCGTCAACGCGTTGGAAGCCTATGGCGCCGACCTGCTTGGAAAAGAGGCTGCGCTGTTTGTGCCATCCGGCACCATGTCCAACTTGCTGGCGGTGATGAGCCATTGCCAGCGTGGGGAAGGGGCTGTACTGGGCTCGGCAGCCCACATCTATCGCTATGAGGCGCAGGGTTCTGCTGTGCTGGGGTCTGTGGCCCTGCAACCTGTGCCCATGCAGGCTGATGGCTCGCTGGCGCTGGCGGATGTGCGGGCGGCCATCGCCCCTGACGATGTCCATTTTACCCAGACTCGCCTCGTCTGCCTCGAAAACACCCATAACGGCAAGGTGCTGCCCTTGCCTTATCTGCGCGAGATGCGCGAACTGGTCGATGAGCATGGTTTGCAGTTGCATCTGGACGGTGCTCGTCTGTTCAATGCCGTGGTGGCGAGTGGCCATACGGTGCGCGAGCTGGTCGCGCCGTTTGACAGTGTCTCCATCTGCCTCTCCAAGGGGCTGGGAGCGCCGGTGGGATCGCTGCTGGTGGGTTCTCATGCCTTTATTGCCCGTGCCAGAAGGCTGCGCAAGATGGTGGGTGGCGGTATGCGTCAGGCGGGGATCCTGGCTCAGGCTGGCCTGTTTGCGTTGCAGCAGCATGTGGTACGCCTCGCGGACGATCATCGCCGTGCCAGACGGTTGGCCGAGGGGCTGGCTGCGCTGCCTGGCATCAGGCTGGATCTGGCTCAGGTTCAGACCAACATGGTGTTCCTGCAACTGACGAGTGGCGAGAGTGCACCCTTGCTGGCCTTCATGAAGGCGCGGGGGATCCTCTTCTCCGGTTATGGCGAGCTGCGGCTGGTGACCCATCTGCAGATCCACGATGATGACATCGAAGAGGTGATTGACGCCTTTACCGAGTATCTCGGGGCGTGACAATCTCATGGAATGAACCAGGGCGCCGCGGCGCCCTGTGTTGTTTGCGGCTGGCTCAGGCTTGCCGCTGGCCACTTATCAGCATGGCCTCGTCGGTGGCATCGTAGATCATCACGGCGATATGGGTCACCTGGCCACCAAAGTCGGCCAAGGGCACCAGGGTCAGATTCTGGAACATATGGGGTGCCGAGCCCGTGATGGGGCGATAGTTGGAGAAACGCAGCAGATAGGGTTTCTGCTCCCAAGTGCTGAAGGCGCGATTGTTGAGCTTGAACACCATGTTGGCCTTGCGCTCGAACCAGGCCCTGTCCACATCGGGGAAGAGATCGAACAGCACGCCATCGCGTACCTCACCGGCTAACCTGCCGCTGTGGCTCTCCATGAAGCCGTTCCACACCTGTACCCGGTACGCCTTGTCGAGCACCACCAGCCCCACGTCCAGATTCTGGACTATGTTCATCAGCCAATGAAATTCACGAATTTCCATGGTCACTCCCTAGAGCATGTGCATGATTTTATTGTTCATGGTGGCGATGGAATCTTCGGTAAACAGCAGCAGCAAGTCACACTGCACCGCGTAATCCTGGACCCGATAGTTGATCTCGATGGCCAGGGTGCGGCGCCAGCGGCTCTTGTTGGTGTTAATGAGATCCTTGATGGACCTGTGCTGGCCGAGCACCACCGGGTGACCTTGGCTGAAAGGGGTATCGAGCTGGCTGGCGTAACCGTGCAGGAAGGCACCGATCAGCACGTTGGCTGTGTCCATCAAGAGTTCCAGCTCGGCATTGCGATCCAGCGCCCCTTGGTGGTTCATCAGCCGGGCCAGATCCGTGAAGCTGGAGTCGTGGAACAGGATCAGCGCTTCGCCGGCGATCCCCGCCCCGATGAAGCCCTGACAGACAGCGGAGAGGGTATCCGAGTCGGCGGCGGCCGAGAGAGCCATGTGCAGCTCAGAGACCTCCAGCACGTTGACGTTGGGAATGGGCAGCACCACAAAGGCGTTGAGCAGGCGGGCAAGCAAGTCGGCGGCCTGGCCCATCGAGATGTTGGCGAGCTCCTGGTAAACGTCGCGGATCTCGGGGGTGAGCTTGACGCCCATATCGGCATCAGGCCCACCTGCCGTCAGGCCTTCAAGCAAGGCAGGCGCAGCGGCAACACCATTGGGTTGCCACAAACCGTGTTGCCTGAGCAGGGCACTCAGGGTTTCGGGGGCGGCCGGTTTCTTGATGAAATCGAGGGCGCCAAGACTCATGACCCTTTGATGTGCCTCGGGCTGGATGTCGCCAGAGACGACGAACACCTTGTTGCGCAGCCCTTCCTGTTGCAGGGTCTCCAGCACCCCGTAGCCGTCCATCTCCGGCATGGTCAGATCCAGAAAGATCAGATCGCCATGCCCCATCAGCACCTGTTCCACCCCTTCGAGCCCGTTTGCAGCGTAATGCAGCGTCACATCCCAGTCGGCAGGAAGGGCGCGGGCCAGCTGCTTACGAGCGAATCCTGAGTCATCACATATCAATACATTCATAGTGTTAGGCTGGCCTGGTCAACGAGAATTGTTATTAGTGTGGCCCGCTGACGGTCAGATGCAACGGGACAGACTGGTTGCCGGTGAAAATTGGTTGTCCCATTGGTGGTTCCGGTAGCGCGCTGAGTATTTTTCAACGAATTCAGCGAACATCTTAACACGTAGTGGGGCGAACTGAGGCTGACAGCGCAACATATAGAAGGGGCGATTGCCGGTTTGCCAGTCAGGCAGCACGGCAACCAGTTGCTCATCCGGCAGGAAGGGGTGGACGTAGTGGTGAGGTGCGTTGACTATTCCCAGATGCCGTCTGGCGGCCCTGACTGCCGCCTGGGTCTGGTTGACGGTGAGCTTGGCGGTGCGCTTGATCTGCAATGTCTGCTCGTCCCGGCCGGTCAGTTGCCAGTGCTGATGGGGCCAGCAGTAGATCAGGGAGTGCTCCTCCAGCTGTGCCGGGTGAGTCGGTGTGCCCATCTTCTCCAGATAGAGCCTGGAGGCGAACAGGCCGTATTCGATGTGACCGAGACACTGGGCATTGGTCATGGATTGCGGCAGTTCACCGTTGAAAAACACCAGATCCCGATCGTTGTCGAGCAGGTGCTGATGATCATTGGTCTGGGTGATGTCGAACCGCACAGCTGGGTAGTGCAGGCCAAAATCCGCCAGCATGTCGACCAGTATGGTGTTGGAGAGTGCGATGGGCGCGGCGAGGCGTATCACCCCGTTAATGTCGGCTTCCCGGCCCTGAATTTCACCGGTAGCCTGCTCAATCTCGGCCAGCGGGGTACACAGACGCTCGTAATATCTGAGCCCATCGTCGGTGAGGCGGAGTTTGCGGGTGGATCTGTGTAGCAAGGAGCAGCCGAGCTGCTCTTCCAGCTGAGAAATACGTCGACTGATGGTGCCAGTAGGCATGCCCAGTGCGGCAGCCGCATGGGAAAAACCTCCCTCTTGCACCACCTTGACGAACAGATAAAACTCTTCGATGTACTTCATAAGCGGTGTTCTGGGTGTAACAAGGAAGTGACCTTAAAAAGAGCCGCCAGCCTTGGCAAGTGCAATCCGGCGTTTAATTGATCTGGATTAGATTCGACTCCCGCTGGTATTGGTGCAACAGGCGGACAAATTCGGCAGGGTCCCGATCCAGGCTGTTGTCCGGCACCAGCAGATCGTAACCGAGCAGGTCACGCAAGCGGGTCATGCGATTGGCCAGCATGGCGATGACCCCCTCGTAGCGCTGACCAGATGGGGAGCGAAAGTGGCTCTCCTCCAGCAGACCTTCTCCCTGAAAGGCATCACCGCAGCTGCCGCTGGCACAATCTTGCCGTTCACTGCGCAGGGCTTGCAGTAGCACGGCCCTCTGTTCTGTCAGCAGGCGCACTGCCAATCTGGGTGTGATCAATGTCAAAAAATCGTCGTAATCTTTTATCTTCAAACCTATGTAGGGCAGGGCAACCAGGTCCCAGCCCAGATGAATGAGTGGTTGGTCAATACGTTGAATATTTCTCCATTTCAGGATCCAACCACCGTATTTATGGTGATATTGCAAACAATCGTGACAGAGCGAGAGGCTGAAATGGGGTTCAACCAGTTTCAATGAGCCGATAAATATCATCAGCAGACCCGCCAAAAGGCCGGAGATGAAGGGGATTAGTGGTTGTTCACGGAATAAAAAAAGTATAAAAATCATAGCAATGGTTACTATGATGCCCAACAATATCAAGGTGAGTCCGTTTTTCCTGACCATGGGTTTCACATGTAGCGTTTTCATATGAAGTCAGCCCTTGTGCGCATGCTTATTTCCAGATTATGGGCTGGATCCGATTTTGTACCAGCGCCGGGCGTCCCGAGAGGGCGTCTTGTTGCAGGGTTTCCCTGTGATCACACATCATGAATCACCATATTAGATGAATACGCTAGACGAACGGTTATTGAACGGGATGGATGTGCTGCATACCCCGATCTGGGTTTATGACATCCAACATCATCATATCTACTGGGCTAATCGCACCGCATTGGGGGTGTGGGAAGCCAGCTCGCTTGCCGAACTGCAATCACGTGATTTCTCGGCCGACATGGCCGATGCCATCGACTTGTTGCTACAGCGCTATCTCGGTGATTTTCAGCAGGGACGCAGCTACAGCGAGTGGTGGACGCTCTCGCCCAAGGGGATCAAGAAGCAGATCTACCTGCGGTTGTCCGGCGTTCAGCTGGCCGGTCGCTTGATGATGATGACGGAGGCGGTGATCGACGCCGATACCCTCTATCAGGAGTCCTCCCTCGCTACCGGCGATACCCTGGCCTGTCTGTTTGACAATCAGGGTCGGTTGGAGAGTGGCAACCACCATTTCGACATGTGTTTCGGTGACCAGGTCAACCTGCTCTCCCAGGTGTTTTCCGGCAACGACCAAGCCTTCTATCAGAAGCTCTCCCGACTCGATGAAGTCGTGGCGGAGGGGGAGTGCCGGACGCTCAAGGGGATGCGCTGGTTCCAGTACCAGTTCCGTCATATCCAGCAGGGGGCGCAGATCCTGCTCACCATGCGCGACATAACGGACCGCAAGCTCGAGGAGCTGGAACACCGCCATCTGGCCTGGCATGACTCGCTGACCGGGCTGCTCAATCGTTACGGCCTGATGAAATCCCTCGAGGCATATTGCGGCCTGGGTGGGCGCTTCGCGCTGGTGTTCATGGATCTCGACAACTTCAAGCTGGTCAACGACAACTATGGCCACAAGGCCGGGGATCGTCTGTTGGAGCGGGTGGCCGGTCGGCTCAAGCAGGTTTGCCCGCGAGATGTGGAACTGGCACGCCTCGGTGGGGACGAGTTCACTGCCCTGGTGCCGCTGACTCACGCCAGCAATCGGGCGCAGGAAGTGGCCGATCTCATGCTCTCCCAGATGACCAAGCCGCTGCAGCTGAGCGGGGTGCCCGAGGTGACCATTGGCGGCAGCATAGGCATCGCTATCTACCCGGACGATGCGGATGACGGCGACAATCTGATCACCCGCGCCGACATGGCTATGTATCAGGCCAAGCAGATGGGGCGCCTGCGCTGGCAGCGTTTCACCCCCAGCATGCAGCAGAATCTGCACCGCAAGCTGACCCTGAAGCAATTTCTGGCCAAGGCAATAGGTCGGCAGGAGCTGAGCCTCTGCTACCAACCCCAAGTGGATGTGGCAAAAGGCAAACTGCTCGGTTACGAGGCCCTGCTGCGCTGGCACAACCCTGTGCTCGGCCATGTCTCGCCGGTGGAGTTCATCCCGCTGGCCGAGGAGATGGGGTTGATCCGGGAGATCGGCGGCTGGGTGCTCTCGACGGCACTGGCCCAGATGGCGCATTGGCAGCAGCAGTGGCAGGTGCGGGTGCCGGTCTCGGTCAATCTGTCCGGGTTCCAACTCTCCTCCGCCTTGCCGGAGCTGGTGGCTCAGCAGCTCAAGGCGTATGGCGTGGATGCAGGCCTGCTGACTTTGGAGTTGACCGAGACTGTCCTTATGCTGGATATGAAAGGTTGCATCGAGATCCTCGATGCCCTGAGCGAGCAAGGCATCAAGATCGCCATTGACGATTTTGGTACCGGCTATTCGTCGCTGGCCTACCTGAACCGACTGCCGATCGACACCATCAAGCTGGATCGTTCGTTCGTGGTGGGGCTGAACCTGCCAGTGATCCGTGCCACTGTCGCCATGGCGACCAGCCTGGGGCTTGGCATCATGGCCGAAGGGGTGGAGGATGAGCACGAGCTCGCCGCGCTGCGTTCCCAGGGCTGTCACGTGTTTCAGGGCTTTTTGTTCAGCAAGCCGATGACGGTGGCGCAGGTGGAGGCCAGCGCCTTTCTGGTTAGCTGCAAGGCGGGTGTCTATCCGCTGGCGGGATAGGGTCAAGGAACGTGCATCTGTCATCGTTAGCTGCGAGGGGCCTTGGGCCCCTCCGTTTTTTTGGGTAGAGTGTGGACTTCTTCCTGGAGACATCATGAACCCGACCATAGACCTTATTCTTGCCCATCGCTCCATTCGTCAATTTACCCAAGAACCCATCACGGCGAGCCAGCTCGACCAGATCCTGAGTGCAGCCCAGTCTGCTTCCAGCTCCAGTTTCCTGCAGGCTAACAGCATCATACGGGTGACCGACATGGCCCTGCGCACCCGGCTCGCGGAGCTGGCGGGGCATCAGGCTCATGTGGCCGAGGCAGCCGAGTTTCTGATGTTTTGCGCCGATTATCATCGTCACGGTCAAATCGTGCCGGACGCCCAGACAGGTTATATCGAGCAGCTGATGATCGGCGCCATCGATGGTGCCCTGATGGCCCAAAATGCCCTGCTGGCAGCCCAGTCGCTGGGATTGGGTGGCGTCTACATTGGCGGCATTCGCAATAATCCGGCCGCTGTGAGCGAGGCGCTGGGGCTACCAGACCTGGTTATCCCCTTGTTTGGGCTCTGTCTGGGCCATCCGGCGCAGGTTCCCGAACAGAAACCCCGTTTGCCCCGGGCGCTGGTTGTGCACGAGAATCACTATCAGACCGAGCTGGATCGCCCCTTGTTGGCGCGATACGATCAGCAGATAGAGGCCTACTATCAGGCCCGCAGCCGCAATAACAAACAGCAGACCTGGAGCAGCCAGATCCGGGGCATCCTTGGCAAGGAGGCACGCCCCTTCATGCAGGCATTCTTGCAATCGAAAGGGTTCAACCTCAAGTAATGGGCCCGATGGGCGATACTATGAAGTAATGGCAGTGTTGCCATCACTGCGTGATCCTGATCTCCGCTGCTGATTTGTGGGCCCAGAGCACAATAAATCGTGGGTAAGCTCGACGGTGCGGACTACCTTAAGTGGGTCAGCTGTTGTAGGATCGCGCAATTGGATTGGGACAGGAGTTTGAACATCCTATGATTTTAACCTTGGTATTGCTGTCTATTGGCGCACTCCTGTTTCTGGTTATCGCCTATAACGTGATGCAGCAATATAAGCAGAAGGCAGAGGCAGACAGGCGCCATGCCATCGCTCGTCATAAGGCAGTGGCGGATGAAACCGAAGAGGTGCTGTTGAATGTCAACTTGGTGCCCTTCTCCAAGAACATAGTGTTGTTGCTGCAACACCGTATTCTGGATGCGTACCGGGCGATCGCCTTGGTGATGCCCAACGGCCAGATCAAACAGCGCATCGCCGACGTACAGACCCAGATCAAAAATGTGCAGGAGAACTACAGCAATCAGGATGAGGGGCACTTCAAGACACCCGAATCCGACCGCCAGGCCATTCAGATGCTGCAACTGGTCAAGAAAATGCGTGCGGTGCTGCGGGTCGAGCACAACAAGGGCAAGATAGATCCCCACGGTTTTGCCCAAGAGGATCGTCGCCTCGAGCTGATGCAGCTCAAGATCAACATCTCCAATCTGGTCAAACGGGCCATGGATGCCCAGATCCAGGGGCAATATGGCACTTGTCGTCAGCTCTATACCAAGGGGCTCTCTGCTTTGGCCGGGGTATCTGACAAGGACCCTTATCTGATGGCCCGTGAAGAAGACATGCGCCAGGGGCTGGCCGGGCTGGATGCCCATCTGCAGCAGCACAGCGAGAAAGAGCTGCAGAGCATTAAGAATAAAGAGGCTGATGAGCTGGATGTCCTGTTCCAACCCAAGAAGAAATGGTGATCATGTCCCACCCACTCGATACCACACTGGGGCCCATGGCCCCATTTGTTTGCCAGCTGCTGGCTGAACTGGATCAACGAGCTGTCCATGTCGATGCCATCGACGTTGACCACCTCTGTTACCGCGCGGCCACGCTGGTCGAATATCAGACGCAGAAACAGACCCTGGCGGCGTACGGTACCCTGCTGGTGGAAGGTATGATAGGAGGGCGTCCTATTGCCACCTACCAGCTGTTTCATCCCGTGCAATGCGGTGACGTCAGCGTGCCCTGCATCGAACTGGCGGCGCCCAAACCGGGCCGTAGCCATCAGGCTGGGCTGGAGCACATAGAGCTGGTGGTGCCGTCACTGCCAGCGCTGGTGGCCGCGCATCCCGATGTGCCGTTCAAGACTGGCAACATGGATGATCTTCGCAACCCAGACGTGGGCTTGATGTTGGCGTCGGGCCAGATCAAATTTCACTTGCGCGCCTTGGCCGAGGTGATAGAGGAAGAGCTGCGCACTGGCGCTGTGGTGCCTGTGCCCGCCGATTATTGATTGCTGTGAGAGCGGGACAGCTGCTCGTTGATGATACGCAGTGTAAGCGTGGGGGCCCGACCGATGACTACGACTGCATATGGCAGGAGAGGGGGCGGGTGGTACGCCCCTTCACGTGACCGAGCCAGAGGCTCAGGCCCGCGGTGATCACCAGCACCAGCTCGATGCCGAGCACCAATCCCACCAAGCCACCCCGCTCCCAGAAGGGGTGCAGGTAGAGGCCTCCTAGGCTGGCTCCCAGATAATACCCCACCAGATAGAGTGACGAGGCGAGCGCCCGGTTATGTTCCACGTGCTGGCCAACCCAGGCACTGGCACAGGCGTGGGCGAGAAAGAACCCGAAGCTCGAGATGAGCAGCCCCGTCAATATGGCCGCCAGCGAGCCGTGCAACAGCAGTGCACTGCCCAGCGCCATCAGCGAGATCCCCGCCAGCAGCAGGCGCTGTGCCCCCCAGCGGTGGGCGCAGCGACCACTCAGGGAGGAAGCGACCGTGCCCGACAGATAGGTCAGGAACAGCATGCCGAGCCACTGGGTGGGCAGGGAGAAAGGATCCTTGGCCAGCAGGAAGGTGAGGTAGCTGTACTGGTTCAAAAACACCATGAAGTTGAGCCCGCCGATGAGATAGGCTCCGACTAGCAGCGGGTTGCCCAGGTGGCTGCTGATGGCCTGCCGGAATTGGCCCGGAGCGGCGATGACCGGCACGAAACGGGTCTGGGCGGGCAATAACCAGATGACGAGGGGCAGCAGGGTCAGGCTTATCAGGCCGATGCCGAGAAAAGTGTGTTGCCAGTCGCCAAACCAGCCAGCCAGCAGACCACCGACGACCCGGCCTGCGATCCCGCCGAGCGAGTTGGCGGCGATATAGACCCCGACGGCGGAGAGGAGGGCGCGTTTGCTGAACTCCTCTCCCATATAGGCGATGGCGGTGGCGGGCAGTCCGGCCAGCAATATCCCTTGCAGTATCCTCAGCAGCAGCAGCTGTTCAAACTGGTGTACCAAGCTGATGAGCAGGGAGAGCAGGATGGCACCAGCCAGGCTCCACAGCATGATCCTGCGCCGGCCGAACCTGTCCGCGAGGCGTGCGCAGAGCAGCAGCGAGGCGGCCAGACCTGCAGTGCAGCCAGCCAGTGTCCAGCCTGCGGCCAGCGAGCTGACGGAGAAGACATCTGCCAGCAGTGGCAGCAGTGGATGGGTTTGGTAGAGGTTGAGAAACACCAGGAAGGAACCCAGGCTCAGGGCCAGGGTGGCGCGTCTCCATTCACGGCTGCCTACTTCGATCATATGCGGTTGTCCTGACGGCTTTTGTGCAGAGTAGTGCGCCGCAGAGCATAAATATAATATATTTAAGTTATCCAACTAATAAGATTAATTGATATGGACTTGAAACAGCTCACCTATTTGCTGGCGGTACGGGATGCTGGCTCCTTCACCAGGGCTGCCAATGGTCTGCATGTGGCCCAGCCCGCCATCAGCATGGCCATCGCCAAGCTGGAGCAGCAACTCGAGTTGCGGCTGTTTGACCGGCAGGATCGCACAGTGCGGCTCACCCCGGAGGGGGAGGTGCTCTGCCGTCATGCCGAACGACTGTTGTTGCAGATGCACCAGGCAGAAGCCGAGATGGCCGAATTGAAAGGGTTGGAGCGTGGCGAGGTGCGCATCGGCATTCCCTACATGATGGGCTCTTACTACTTTCCTCCGATCCTGATGGCCTTCAAGCATCGCTATCCCGGCCTCAAGATCCGGGTGGAGGAAGCGGGCTCGCGTGAGCTGCTGAGCCGCATGGTGGATGGCACCCTGGATCTCGCCATCCTGATCACCGGCGATCTGCCACCTGCGCTGGAAGGGGCGTAACTGCTGCGTGAAGAGATGTTGATGGTGGTGGGGGAGGAGCACCCGTTGCGGCAAGTCCCGGCCGTCTCCCTGACCCAGTTTTTCGGCCAGGAGCTGGCCATGTTCCGGCGCGGTTTCTACCACCGCGAGCACATGGAGGCATTGGCGCAGGGGCTGGGCTGTGAGCCCAATATTGCCTTCGAGAGCAACCTCATTCCGTTGCTCAAGGCGGTGGTGAAGCAGGGCTTTGCGGTGACCACCTTCCTGCGGATGGTGCTGGACGAGGAGACTGCCCTGACCGGAGTGCCGTTTGCTCCGCCTATTTTCCTCGATCTCTGCGTGGCGTGGCGCCGGGGGGATCCACTCTCCATGGCGAACCGCGCCTTGCGGGATTTTTTGCTGGCGCAGGCCCAGCCATAAATAGCCAAGAAGAAAAGGCTATCAGGCAAAAGTTTGTTAGTATTAGTTCAAGTCGCCTTTAGAGCTTAACATCATGAAACTCCAACAGTTGCGTTATATCGTTGAGGTTGCCAACCACAGATTGAACGTGTCGGCAACGGCAGAGAGCCTCTATACCTCTCAGCCAGGGATCAGCAAGCAGGTACGCATGCTGGAAGATGAGCTGGGGATCCAGATTTTCGAGCGCAGTGGCAAGCATCTGACCCAAATCACACCGGCAGGACGAGATGTGATCAAGATAGCCAACGAGATCCTGGGCAAGGTGGAAAGCATCAAGGCGGTGGCGAGCCAGCATACTCATCCCGAGCAGGGCACGCTTCATATCGCGACCACCCATACTCAGGCCCGTTATGCGCTGCCTGATGTGATCAAGGGGTTCATCAAGCGCTTTCCCAAGGTCTCCCTGCACATGCATCAGGGTACTCCGACCCAGATCAGCGAAGCCGTGGTCAAGGGGCTGGCCGATTTTGCTATCGCCACCGAAGCGCTGCACTTGTATGAAGATCTCATCATGCTGCCTTGCTACCACTGGAATCGCAGCGTGATCGTGCCCAAGGGGCATCCTTTGACCCAGGTTGGCAAGCTCTCTATTTCAGATATTGCCCGTTTCCCGCTAGTGACCTATGTGTTTGGCTTCACCGGGCGCTCCGAGCTGGATAACGCCTTCAACCGGGCCGGGTTCGAACCCAATATCGTCTTCACCGCCACCGATGCAGACGTGATCAAGACCTATGTCCGGCTGGGGATTGGCATAGGTGTGATGGCGACCATGGCGCTGGATCCCGCGGTCGATACCGATCTGGTGGCGCTCGATGCCAGCCACCTGTTCGCCCACAGCACCACCAAGATAGGGTTTCGCAAGGGCTCCTTCCTGCGTACCTACATGTATGACTTCATGACCCGTTTCGCCCCGCACCTGACCCGGGATGTGGTGGAGCGCGCTATCGCACTGCGCTCCAGTGACGATGTGGATGCCATGTTCGCCGATATCGAGTTGCCTATCCGCTAGCACGGCCACAGTGTCTGCCAACAAAAACGCCTCCCGATGGGAGGCGTTTTTTATGCGGGCGTGTGGTGCACCGGGATCACTTCTTGAACAGGTGATCCAGCTTGCTCGCTTTGGTTGAGAGATAAAACTCGTTGTGGGGATTGCGCCCTTCCTGCAGGGGAACCCGCTCCGCCACCGGAATGCCAAAGCTCTCCATCGCTTTCATCTTGCGTGGGTTGTTGGTCATCAGGCGTAAACTGGTGACGTGCAACGCCTTGAGCATGTCCGCGCAGATGGTGTAGTCGCGCATGTCGGCGGCAAAGCCCAGTGCCACATTGGCCTCAACGGTATCAGCGCCCTGATCTTGCAGGTGGTAGGCCCGGATCTTGTTGAGCAGGCCTATGCCACGTCCTTCCTGGCGTACATACAGTAAGACGCCCCGACCGGCCTTGGCGATGTTTTCCATGGCGGCCTGCAATTGGAAACCACAGTCGCAGCGCAGGCTGAACAGGGCGTCTCCGGTGAGGCACTCAGAGTGAATGCGGCCCAGCACAGGCGCATCACCCGTGACATCGCCCATCACCAGCGCAGCATGATCCTTGCCGGTACCGGTTTCCTGAAAGCCTACCAGCGTGAAGGTGCCCCAAGGGGTCGGCAACTTGGATTTGGCCACGAGGGTAACGCTGCTCATAGGTTGCTCCTTACTACAGCTGCTTAAAAAGGGCGGCCAGTTTAGCGCGCCTTGTCCATAACAACCATAAGAACAAAACCTTGAACTGTTTAATGACTTGAGTCGCTGTACGCAAACCACGCGATCGCGACGGCTTCTGTGCAAATGTGCGTCCTGACGACTGCCAGGCTCGGCACATTTGGGTATAATCGGCGCCCATTACCCCATCCCTTCCGGGATGTGTGCAACAAGAGTGCAGGAGAGAAATTATGCCTCAGATGGCCCCCGTGATGACAATCGATGGCCCGAGCGGTGCCGGTAAAGGCACGTTGTGCCAGCTGCTGGCTGAGAAACTGGGTTGGCACTTGCTTGATTCCGGCGCCATCTACCGGGTGTTGGCCCTGGCTGCCTTGCACCACGATGTAGAACTCGATTCTGAAGCCGCACTGGTCCCACTGGCTGCCAATCTGGATGTGCAATTCCAGGTGGACAGCGAGCAGGTCAAGGTGGTGCTGGAAGGGGAGGATGTGTCCCGCACCATCCGTACCGAAGAGGTGGGCAATGCCGCGAGCAAAATCGCCGCCTTCCCGCGGGTACGCGAAGCCCTGCTGCGCCGTCAGCGTGCATTTCGTCAGGCACCTGGTCTGATCGCCGACGGGCGTGACATGGGAACCGTGGTTTTCCCCGAAGCCGAAGTGAAGATTTTCCTCGACGCCAGCGCGGAAGAACGCGCCCAGCGCCGCTATAAGCAGTTGCAAGATAAGGGCTTTGATGTTAACTTCGAGCGTCTTTTAACCGAGATTCGGGAACGTGACGATCGCGACAGAAATCGCGCCGTAGCGCCCCTTAAAGCGGCAGAAGATGCTCTCGTGGTGGATTCTACCGCCATGACCATAGATGACGTGCTGGCAACAGTACTCGCCTATGCAGAGCAACAACTTGGTGATGCCAGCGCAAGCTGACATCCGGTCGTCTGCACCAAGGATGGCGCAGATTATTTAAAACAGCCCCGCTTGTGCCGGATTGCAAGTGGATGTTTCATTTGTGACATAAACAATGATCGAATCTTTTGCTCAACTCTTTGAAGAGTCCCTGAACTCCGTTGAAACCCGTCAAGGTTCCATCGTCAAGGGTACTGTCGTTGCTATCGATAACGGTTTCGTACTGGTTGACGCCGGTCTGAAATCTGAGTCCGCCATCCCGGCTGAAGAATTCAAGAACGCCCTGGGCGAGCTGGAAATCAGTGTGGGTGACACTGTTGATGTAGCTCTGGACTCTATCGAAGATGGTTTCGGCGAAACCAAGCTGTCCCGTGAAAAAGCCAAGCGCCACGAAGCCTGGCTGCAGCTTGAAAAAGCTTACGAAGAGCAAGCTACCGTTATCGGTATCATCAACGGCAAGGTCAAGGGTGGTTTCACCGTTGAACTGAATGGCATCCGTGCCTTCCTGCCGGGTTCTCTGGTTGACGTGCGTCCGATCCGTGACACCGCTCACCTGGAAAACAAAGAACTCGAGTTCAAAGTCATCAAGCTGGACCAGAAGCGCAACAACGTTGTTGTTTCCCGTCGTGCAGTGATCGAGACCGAGAACACCTCCGAGCGCGAGAGCCTGCTGGCTAACCTGCAAGAAGGTCAAGAAGTTAAGGGTATCGTCAAGAACCTGACCGACTACGGTGCATTCGTAGATCTGGGCGGTGTTGACGGCCTGCTGCACATCACCGACATGGCGTGGAAGCGCGTTAAGCATCCTTCCGAAATCGTCAACGTTGGCGACGAGATCGCAGTCAAGGTTCTGAAGTTCGACCGCGAGCGTACCCGTGTATCCCTGGGTCTGAAGCAGCTGGGTGAAGATCCCTGGGTTGCTATCGCCAAGCGTTACCCGGAGACCACCCGTCTGTCTGGCCGCGTGACCAACCTGACCGACTACGGCTGCTTCGTTGAAATCGAAGAAGGCGTTGAAGGCCTGGTACACGTATCCGAGATGGATTGGACCAACAAGAACATCCACCCGTCCAAAGTTGTTAACGTTGGCGACGTGGTTGACGTGATGGTTCTGGATATCGACGAAGAGCGTCGTCGTATCTCCTTGGGTCTGAAGCAGTGCAAATCCAACCCGTGGCAGCTGTTTGCCGAAACTCACGCCAAGGGCGACCGTGTTTCCGGCAAGATCAAGTCTATCACTGACTTTGGTATCTTCATCGGTCTGGACGGCGGTATCGACGGCCTGGTTCACCTGTCTGACATCTCCTGGAACAACCAGGGCGAAGAAGCAGTTCGTGAATTCAAGAAAGGCGACGAAATCGAAGCCGTTGTTCTGCAAGTGGACCCGGAGCGTGAGCGCATCTCCCTGGGTGTCAAGCAGATCGAAGAAGACCCGTTCAATAAGTACCTGTCTGATAACAAGAAAGGTGCTATTGTTAAGGGTAAGGTTACCGAGGTTGATGCCAAGGGTGCTGTGATCGAACTGGCTGACGGCGTAGAAGGCTACCTGCGTGCCTCCGATGCTGCTCGTGACCGTGTTGAAGACGCGACTCTGGTACTGTCTGTTGGTGATGAAGTTGAAGCCAAGTTCATGGGCGTTGATCGTAAGAACCGCACCGTAAGCCTGTCTGTCCGTGCCAAGGACGAGGCTGACGAACGTGTTGCTATCGATAGTCTGAACCAACAAGAAGAAGTTGTGTTTAGCAATGCTATGGCTGAAGCGTTCAAAGCTGCCAAGGGTGAATAATCCTTGATGCAAGAAAAGGGCGGCTTCACGCCGCCCTTTTTTATATTGGCGTAATGAATATTGCATGTGATCGGGGAAGGAGATTTAACGTTATGACCAAATCAGATCTCATCGAACAATTGGCTGCGAGCCGCATGCATATGCCGGCCAAAGATGTCGAAGCTGCCATCAAGGAGATCCTTGAGCAGATGGCATCGACTTTGCAAAACGGCGATCGGATTGAAATCCGTGGATTTGGCAGTTTTTCACTGCACTATCGTGCCCCCCGAGTGGGTCGTAATCCCAAGACCGGGGACAAGGTTGAGCTGACCGGGAAATATGTCCCTCACTTCAAGCCTGGCAAAGAGTTACGCGAGCGCGTGAACATTATTGAATAATGCAGAAAACGGCATACTTGGGTATGCCTTTTTTGTTTTTATAGCCGCTATTGTGCCAATCGTCCGGTTTCTCCAAGTCTTTTCCCATTCGCGCTAGAGTCTGCCCGTGATTTTAAGGATAATCAGCCTTTCATTAGATACTGACAGGGAGCTCCTATGAAGCGTATCTTGGCCCTCATTCCGCTGGTGCTGGTGTTTATTCTGACCTTGGCCATCGGGTCGCAAAATGGTCAGCTGGTGCAGTTCAATTATCTGATTGCCCAGGGGGAGTTCTCGCTCTCCATGTTGCTGGGTTTCTTCTTTGGTGGTGGTTTTCTGCTGGGCTGGCTGGTGTTCGGTCTGTTGTTTTTGCGCCTAAAAATGCAAAACCGTACCCTCAACCGCACCATGCGTCGTCAATCCCGCGAGTTGGAGCTGGCTCGGTCGGCAGTCAAGGAATAATGTCCCTCGATGCTTGAACTGCTTTTCCTGCTGTTGCCGATTGCCGCTGGCTATGGCTGGTATATGGGGCGCAGGAGTGTTCGCCAGGACACCCAGAAACAGAGTAACCAATTTTCCCGGCAGTATGTGGCGGGCCTCAACTATTTGCTGTCTGATGAGTCGGACAAGGCGGTGGATCTCTTCATCCAGCTGCTGGAAGTAGACAGCGAAACCATCGAAACCCATCTCTCGCTTGGCAATCTGTTTCGTCAGCGTGGCGAGGTCGACCGAGCCATCAAGATCCACCAAAACCTGGTGACCCGCGAGCTGACCCGTGAACAGCGCCAGCTCGCGCTGCAGGAGCTCGCGCGCGACTTCCTGGCTGCAGGCTTGCTGGATAGAGCCGAGGCGCTCTGGAACGAGCTGTGCGAAGACGGCGACTATGAAGAGACGGCGCTGGCCCAGTTGCTGATCATCCATCAGCAGTTACGTGACTGGGACAAGGCCATTGAGGTCGCAGTGCGGTTGCAAAAATATCAGGGCAAGAAGCTGGCCGATCCCATCTCGCATTTCTATTGCGAGCAGGCAGACAGTGCATTGCGCGACGGCGACAAGCCTGCGGGGCTTGCCAAGCTCAAGCGGGCGCTGGGTGTCAATCCAGCTTGTGCCCGTGCCAGCCTGCGACTGGCCGAACTGGCGATGGCGGCGGGGCAGTATGAGCAGGCCAGCAAGGATCTGCTGCGGGTGTTCGAGCAGGACATCGACTTTGCTTCCGAGGCCATCCCCTGGCTCACCGAATGCTATCAGCGCCAGGGCCGCTCTCTCGAGCTCATTCCCTTGCTGGAGCAGGCGGTGGAGGATCACGCCGGCGTCAGCGTGACCCTGGCCCTTGCCAAACTGGTGGAGGAGCGTGATGGCCTGAGTCAGGCCCGCGCGTTGGTGCTGCGCCAGCTGCGCCGTCATCCTTCCATGAAGGGTTTCTACCAGCTGGTGGGCTTCCAGCTGGCCAGTGCGGAGGAGGGGCCTGCCAAGGAGAGCCTGGAGTTGCTGCAGCAACTGGTTGGCGAACAGATCAAGATCAAATCTACCCACAAGTGTCGGCAGTGCGGCTTTGCCACCCACTCGCTGTTCTGGCAGTGCCCATCCTGCCGTCAGTGGGGATCCATCAAGCCGATCCGCGGCCTGGACGGCGAATAAGAGCCAAATCAATTGAAAGTGAGATGCCGTGTGCGGCAAGTGCCGCTGCGGTGTTATCAGGTTGAGCCTGGGCCTGGATGGTGACGCCATGCCCAGATGGTGAACAACAATCAATAGGAAGTGAGATGCTAGATCCCAAAGTACTGGTCGCGCTGGATTATCAGCACGAGGCCGATGCCTTCGCGTTCATTGAACGTATCTCTCCGGCCCAGTGCCGCCTCAAGGTGGGCAAGGAGATGTTTACCCTGTTTGGCCCCCAGTTTGTGCGTCAGCTGGTGGCCAAGGGATTTGATGTGTTTCTGGATCTGAAGTTTCACGACATTCCCAATACCGTGGCCAAGGCCGTGGCCGCCAGTGCCGAGCTGGGAGTCTGGATGGTCAACGTCCATGCCAGTGGTGGCGAGCGAATGATGCGTGCTGCCAGAGAGGCGTTGCTGCCTTATGGCGACAAGGCGCCGCTGCTTATTGGGGTGACAGTGCTGACCAGCATGGAGCAATCCGACATGGCGCCGCTTGGTCTGGACGTGAGCCCGGCCGAGCAGGTGATCCGGCTCGCCACATTGACCAAGGCAGCCGGGCTGGATGGGGTGGTCTGCTCCGCCAATGAGGCTCGTGATCTCAAGGCCTTGCTCGGCGCCGACTTCAAGCTGGTGACCCCGGGTATTCGCCCCACCGGGTCTGCGGCCGGGGATCAACGCCGGGTGATGACGCCGCTGGCTGCGACGCAAGCCGGCGCCGACTATCTGGTCATAGGTCGCCCTATCACCCAGGCAGACGATCCCGCCGCCATGTTGTCAAGCATCAATGCGGAGCTGACTGGGCGTTAAGATTTGAAGGCCGGGTACACCCCCGGCCTGCTTTTTTGTCAAGGCAACCTGGTGTTGGGCACCATCACTCCTTGATGGCCTGACTGCCGAGACTGACCGGCAACAGGCCGAGCAGCAGGCCCGCCACCGAGCCAATCAGATGTGATTCGATGTGAACCCGGGCACCAATCAGTGCAGAAGCCGGGCTCTCGCCTGCGCTGTAGAAGTCCACTCCGAGCTTGATGACCACCCCCAACAGCATCAGCCAGCCCGAATAGCGGCGATAGCGTATGTCCTGCAAGGCTCCCCACACGAACAGGCCGTGCAAGGCTCCCGACAGCCCCATGTACCACTGGGTCTGCGGGCATAACCACCAGATGCCGACACCGACCGCGCACCCCAGTAACAGCAGCAATACCGGCAGGCGGCAGCCCGTCAGGTATTCGCGAAACAGGCTGTAGATCACGCACAGGCCACTCAGGTTGAGCAGCAGGTGCCATAAATTGGTGTGGGCCAGATTGCCTGTTATGATGCGCCACCCTTCGCCTTGGGCGATCAGGGCGCGTTCGAAGGAGAGCAAATGATTCGGTACTGTGAAGAAAAGCAACAAGCTGGCGAGTGAAAGCGTGATGACCCAGAGCAATCCTGATTTTTCTGACGACATGAAACAGCCCAACGACAAGAACAGTCGATACTGTACACGTTGCGCCAGAGCACTCAAAGCCTGTCTGTGTGATTATATTCAGCAGGTGTCTCATCTTGCTCCCCTCCATATTTTGCAGCATCCGAGCGAAGCGGGGCATCCCAAGGGGACCGCAGCCCTGCTGGCCGCCTCCCTCACCCGCGCCAGCATTCATGTCGGGGAGGATTTTGCCGAGGCACATTGGCTCAATGCCTTGCTGGCGGATCCCAAGGTGCACTGCTATCTGCTCTGGCCTGACGAACATGCGCTGGGGCTGGATCAGGTGCGCGATCAACTGCGCCAGGCGGGGGAGTACCGTCAGGTCTGCTTTTTGCTGCTCGATGGCACCTGGCGCAAGGCGTATCGCATCTTGCACAGCAATCCGGCCCTGCTGCGGCTGCCCAGGATCAAGCTCGGTGCCATACCGGGCCAGTACTCCATTCGCAAGAAGCCGTTTCCCGAGGCGTTGTCGACCCTGGAGGCGGGCTACCATCTGTTATCCCAGTGGGAGGGTGAGCCCGCGCGCTTCGCTCCGCTGATGAACCTCTTTACCCATTTAAACCGGCAGTGGCATGACTTTGCACAAGGTCGCCGTACTTGAACTGCCTGAAGGAGTGAAAAAGTGAAAAAAGCCGTCGTGGTATTCAGTGGTGGGCAGGACAGTACCACCTGTCTGGTGCAGGCTCTGGCCCATTATGACGAGGTGCACGCCATTACCTTTGACTATGGCCAGCGCCATCGGGAGGAGATTGAGACGGCTCGCCGACTGGCCAGTGCGCTTGGGATTGCCGCCCACAAGGTGATGGACGTGACCCTGCTCAATGAACTGGCGGTCTCGGCCCTGACCCGGGATGACATTCCGATCAGCTGCGAGCTGCAGGACAATGGTCTGCCCAATACCTTCGTGCCGGGTCGCAACATACTGTTTCTGACCCTGGCCTCCATCTATGCCTACCAGGTGGGCGCCGAATCGGTGATCACCGGGGTGTGCGAGACCGATTTCTCCGGCTACCCGGACTGTCGCGACGAGTTCGTCAAGGCGCTCAATCAGGCGGTCTCCCTGGGGCTGGGTCGCGGCATTCGCTTCGATACCCCGCTGATGTGGCTCGACAAGGCCGAAACCTGGGCGCTGGCGGATCACTATGGTCACCTGGAAACGGTGCGCCAGCAGACGCTGACTTGCTACAACGGCATCGCTGGCGATGGTTGTGGCACCTGTCCAGCCTGTGAACTGCGTAGCCGGGGGTTGAACCTGTATCTGGCCGACAAGGCGGGTATCATGGCTCGGCTGTACGAGAAAAGCGGACTGTGAGCCTGCGTCTTGCCCTCGCTTGGGGTATAATCCGCGACTTTTGCAACAAGCCGTGACCGAGATGCACTACCCAATCAACGAGATATTCCAGACCATTCAGGGGGAGGGCATCTTCACCGGCCTGCCCGCCATTTTCGTTCGCCTGCAAGGCTGCCCTGTGGGTTGTCCCTGGTGCGATACCCGTCATACCTGGATTGTCGATCCCGCTCGTGAAGTGGGGGTTCAGGCGGTGCTCGACTGTTCCAATGAATCCGATGGTTGGAGCAAGATGAACACTGAGCAGATCCTAGCCAGTTTCCAGCAGCTCGGTTATCAGGCCCGGCATGTGGTGATCACCGGGGGTGAGCCTTGTCTGTATGACTTGCAGGCGCTCTCCTGTGCCTTGCTGGCAGCCGGCTATCAGGTGCAGATCGAAACCAGCGGTACCAGCGAGATCCAGACCCACGCCAATACCTGGGTCACGGTTTCGCCCAAGATTGGTATGAAGGGGGGACTGCCCGTGCTGATATCTGCCCTTGAGCGTGCCAACGAGATCAAGCATCCAGTGGCCACTGAGCGCCATATCGAGGAGCTGGATGCCCTGCTGGCGACCGCCACCTTGCGCCCAGACGTGGTGATTGCGCTGCAACCTATCAGCCAGAAGCCCAGAGCCACCCAGCTGGCGATGGCCACCTGCATCGCCCGTAACTGGCGGCTCTCCATCCAGACCCATAAATATTTGGACATCGATTAATATGGAGTGGCTGTCTGACGAGCGGGTGTTGTTGACCCTGACCCACAAGATGCCTTACGGCAAATATCAGGGGCGGCGCATCATAGATATTCCTGAACCCTATCTGGTGTGGATGGCCCGTACCGGCTTTCCCGCTGGCGCGTTGGGCCAGACGCTGGCCCTTGCCTATGAGATCAAGCTCAACGGGCTCGAATCCATGATTGTTCCCATTATTAACAGGATGTCGGTATGAGAATATATACAAGGCAGGGTGATAAAGGTATGACCCGGTTGGCCGATGGTGTGCAATTGGCCAAGGATGATATGCGGGTGGAAACCTATGGTTATATTGATGAATTAAATTCTCATATAGGTCTACTCATTGCCGAGGTTCCTGCCACTGAAACCGGCTTATTAGCCGACCTGTTATTGTTACAACAAGAGTTGTTCGATCTGGGTGGTGAACTGGCATTTTCCAGCGATGGTCAGCAGGAGGCCATCTGGCAGGTGAATAATGCGTGGACGTTGCGACTGGAGCGGCAAATTGATGACTACAGCGCCAATTTACCCGTGCTGCGCAATTTCATTTTGCCCAGTGGTTCCCGGGCAGCGGCGCAAGCCCATGTAGTGCGCACCCTGACCCGTCGCTGTGAGCGCCTGCTGCTGAGTCTGAGCCGTGCAGAGCAGATCAATCCCGCCATCCTGCCTTATATCAACCGGCTGAGTGACTGGTTCTTCACCATAGCCCGCTATCTGCTGGCCTGTACCGCGACGCCAGAAGTGCTCTGGGTCAAGGCGACAGAACGGAGTCGATGAGCTGACATCCGGCATAAAAAAACCTGAGCTATTGTCAAATCTGGTGTATGGCGTCGGTCAGGCGGCACTCCTGTCTGACTCCTCCAGCACCTTTACTCCGTCCTTGAATTTCACGTTGTTCGCTACCAACGTCAGCAGCGCAAATCCCTTGA